>JALXCS010000134.1 GCA_026990815.1 Methylomonas sp.
ACCACTACGCAATCCGGAATAAGCAAATTAACTATTTTTTGGCTTCTTGTTCGAGCGGAACAAGGTGTTCAACAATTCTGAAAACCCCTTGCTGGTATCATACAAATCATCATTAGTATCATCTGAAGTTACAAGCATCAGCGGTGTTTTGTGTTTTATTGAATCAATAAAACTCATTTTCAAAATAAATTTAGCCCGAATATAAGCCACTCCCAATAATGCCACAAGCAAAGGAAAAAACTCATAAAATACACCCAATGCTGAACTTTGCTCATCTACAGATTCCTTGACGATAGCGTCGTCAGATCGCTCAGAAGGTACATAACCTTTTTCCATTAAATTTTCCAGACTTGCATCTACAGAAGATTCCTGGATAAAAGCTATCATGGAATAACCAAAAAATTTAAAAACGAGAAAAGACAATGCCCCTATCACTGCCCACATAAAAGCCTGCTTGCCGACTGAACTGGCTGACGCATAAAACCAAACAGCTATTAAAATATTTACTATGCCAAAGATTACACCCATTAAAACAACCTCAATTTTTTCTGCAAATTATTAAAAAAAACAAACCCTTGAAAGCAAAATTATTTTGACATTTGCCAATAAATTTCACCGCCTAATGATGGAAAAACTGCCCCCCATAAAAGATTCAGACGCAGCCAGCCTTTAAAGTTTTCCAAAACTGATCCACTTTTTCTCAGAAAAAATGCACCCGAAAGAAAATCGAGTTTTAGCTTGGAATTTTGCGCCATTTTTTTCACTCGATGTGGCGAAAAAACACTGACATGTCCATATTTCGATGCAGTAGAGCGGATCCGTTTCTGCCAATATTCAGCCAGCCATTTCGGTGTAACAGGAAACCCACCGATCAAAATCCCTCCGGGGACCAAAGAATCCGACAGTCGAGCAACTAACGCTTCCGGTTCAAATAAGTGTTCAAGAATATGAAGCACTATTATCACATCGTATTCATCTTCCAGATAAAACCCCGGAAAATCGACATCAGCCTCAATTTGTTTAGAATATCCATATTCTTTCAATCTGCCCAGAATTTGACGATCTACTGCAACCCAGGTTGAAAATTCTCTAAAACCGGTATCTTGGGTAAATTGAAGCATCTGCCCCCGATCCACACCTATTTCGCAAATCCGCAATGGCCGCCCTAAGCGGGATTGCTCATCCTTGAGCAAATTGAACATAAACCAATAGCGCAATAGTTTTACCGGATAAAGCGTTGGCTTTGGTTTTCCAAAAACCTGCTTCACCGGGATTTGAGATTCAATGACAGCTAAATCCCAGTTACAAATTTCACGAAAAGAAAAAACAGGCAAACGAAATATGGTTTTCATTCTCGTGTTACTTTCATTAAACATTTTTCTGCTTATCTAGTCTCATCAACTATCGTTCACTGTATTATATGTTTCAAAGCTTTCAATAACCTTTCAATTAATAATGAATATCCTGCTAATAGAAGATGATGAAGTTCTTGCTGATGGTCTCCTCCATACACTTTCTAGTATTGGTTATCGTGTTTCCACTGTCGCAACCGCTTCCTTAGCCGAATATATTTTAAACATTCAGGAGTTTGATCTTGTAATTTTGGACCTAGGATTACCTGATATAGATGGATTGCGATTATTGCGTCAATTTAGGAGTCAAAAAATTCCTCTGCCAATTCTGATTTTAACTGCCCGCGATGACTTAAACAGCCGAATAGAAGGCATTCGTCAGGGAGCAGATGATTACATGACCAAACCTTTTGATCTCAAAGAACTGGAGGTCCGATTACAGGCTTTGATTCGGCGCTGTTATGGCGGTTTTAGCCATATCATAAAAATTGGACGCTTACATCTGGATACCAGCAATCACCAAATCCTGGCGGATGGAGAATTTCTATCATTGTCCTCAAGAGAATCAGCGGTTTTAGAAATTTTGCTGCTTCAAGCTGGCAAGGTGGTTTGCAAAGAGCGTATCGCCCAACGCCTATCTTACGAAGGCGAGGCGCTGGCCGACAATGCGATTGAAGTATACGTTCATCGAGTGAGAAAAAAAATCAAGCCTTTTGATGCCAATATCAGAACCATTAGAGGTCTTGGATATCTTTTGGAAAATGAAAATCATGACTAAAGTTCCCAGCTTAAAACGTGCTATTGTTGTCCGGCTAATTTTCCCCCTGATAGTTTTCATCATCATCGAAACGATCTTGTCTTATTATATTGCTCTGCATTATGTCAATTTAACTTATGATCGATGGCTTCTCGATTCTGCATATTCGTTAGCCCAAGAAGTAAAAAACGATGATAACAAGGTATTAGTTGACCTACCCGATGCTGCACTTAAAATTTTTACCTGGGATGATATTGATTCCACTTTTTTTAAAATCATTTCCGAAAAAAGCGGATTACTGGAAGGCAATCAACCTGCTTTAATAACCTTGGACTTGCCCCCTGGCTCAAAACAGCCGGTTTTTTCAGATTCCTTTATCAATGGTAAAACGATTCGTATGGTTTCCATCCGAGCATCAAAGAACTTGCCAGAAAATGTATATATTCATGTTGCTGAAACATTAAACAAACGCAGACTAATGACCTTTGAAATTTTAATGGCCGACCTGATCCCGCAGTTTTTATTAACCCTGTTAATCAGTACATATCTTTTTGTAGGTGTCAGTCGTGGCTTGGCGCCATTAAATCGCCTGTCTAAAGAAATTTCCCGGCGTTCTCCCAATGATTTAAATCCAATTTCTGAAGGCCATGTTTTTGCAGAGGTAAAAATATTAACTGACACCATCAACAATCTATTAGCAAAATTATCCTCGGCAATAGCGGCTCAACAAAGATTCATTGCCAATGCCGCCCATCAACTCCGCACGCCACTAGCTGGCTTGGGACTGCAGGTCGAACGCGCGCGTCGAGAAAAAAAAATTGACAACATTCAGCTGGCGTTATTTCAAATACGAAAAAGTGCCAACAAAACCTCCCGTATTATTGAACAATTGCTAGTGCTGGCACGCTCAGGCCCGATTGAAGGAACTCATAATTTCAAGTTAATTGACTTACAAAACCTAATCAAAATACTTTGCATGGAATGGGTTCCAAACGCCTTGAAAAAAAATATTGAATTGAGCTTTGAAAGCTCTAATCTATCTGTATTAATTAATGGTGACCAAATCTTGCTCACCGAATTAATCAGTAATTTATTGGACAATGCCATCAAATATGGCAAAAACAACGGCAGTATCTTAGTTAAACTCTTCGACCAACCTGTTCCCACCCTTATTATTGAGGATGATGGACCAGGAATTGAAAATACTGAATATGACAAGATTTTTGAACGATTTTATCGAATTCCAGGTAGTACTGGAAATGGCTGTGGACTGGGTCTTGCAATCGTCAAGGAAATCGCCAATCTGCATCATGCCAGACTCTCAGCAAAAAAAGCATCTATTGGTGGACTCAGAATTGAACTGCAATTCAAAAAGCAAGGAACAAACCCAGACTAAAAGGAGTTTTCATGATTTACTTAAATGCGAATTAAGAGCTGAAAACCTCGTTGATAATAAATTCAATGATATAGAATCACTTGGGTTCGTTTTTCTCAACTCATGTCAATCTAACTTGTTGATTTGATATTATGAAATTTAGCTCTTAATTCATATTTAACGGATTAAGCTTAAAACAGTCTATTCACAAATTGCAAAATCAGTCTGTAAGGTTATTGAAAGGTTCTAGTCTTAGACTATGCCTACAGTGACCACCAATACTGAATACTTTCTTGAAGATGCAAACCAAAATAGAAATAGTTGATAGCATGAGATCAAGGGCAGACTATTTTTTGTCCGCACCAGAAGCTATAGGTCATATTGGATTTTTCCCGGTCACCAATACTTTATTTACGTCATTATTAATTACCGCTTTTTTATCCCTCATTGCTTTTTCTGTATCAAAAAACTTATCAATGGTTCCTGGGAAATCTCAGGCATTTGTAGAGATTTTTATTGAATATATTTATAAACTTACTGAACAAATTGCCGGTTCAAAAGCTCAAGTTTTTTTTCCCTGGCTTATGACTTTTGTCTTGTTTATTCTAGCGGCAAATTTATCTGGTCTATTACCAGGTTTCTCTTCGATTGGAATTTACAAAATAGCCGAAGGGACAAAAACCTTTGTGCCCTTTCTGCACTCCATAAACGCTGATTTGAACTCAACTTTAGCGCTCGCATTTGTTTCTCTTTTTATAACTCACTTTTTTGCAATCCGTTTTCTAGGTATTAAAGCCTATCTGCAAAAATGGTTTTCTACCAAAATGTTTGGCATTGCCTTGTTTGTAGGTCTACTTGAGCTGGTTTCGGAATTTACCAAAATTATTTCTTTATCTTTCAGGCTTTATGGCAACATCCAGGCAGGAAAAGTCATGTTGAAAACTGCAAAATCATTCTACCCCTATGTACTGCCACTACCTTTTTATTTAATGGAAATTATGGTGGCATTTATTCAAACCGCAGTATTCATGATGTTGACCCTAGTCTTTATGAAAATACTCAGCAGCAAACAAATCCATTGACAAAAATTTACCAACAATTCTTTTTGAGGACATTTATATGGAAAACATATCATTAGCCATTGCCGGAGGATTTTTTGGCCCTGCTATTGCAATCGGCATAATAGGAATGAAAGCAATGGAAGCAATCGGGCGTAACCCTGAAGCCCAAGATAAAATCCTGCCAAACATGTTACTTGCAATGGCCTTTGCTGAAGCCATAGCCATTTATGCATTAATTCTTGCGTTCACTAATTAGCCTGCTGCTTAAAAAACGTCAATGGAACAGATTTTTTCCAATTTCGGGGTAAAACCCATATTACTTTCGGCACAAATTGTAAATTTTCTGATCCTTTTTTTAATATTAAAAAAACTGTTGTACAAACAAATATTAAAGATAAAAAAAAAGAAAAAAAAAAATATTGAAGAAAATCTTCGCAATGCAGACAAAATAAAACAACAGTTAAAAAATGCAGAACAAGCTTATATTTTAAAAATTACTGAGGCGAACATAAAAGCGCAAAAAATCGTTGCAACCGCATCTGCTGAGGCTATTGAAATTATTGCCAAAGCCCATCAACAAGCTCAATACGAAGTTGATTTAATGATTAAAAAATCCAAAGAAAACCTCATGTACGAACAAGACAAAGCGAAGCAAGTAATGCATAAAGAATATGCCAATCTGGTAATTCTTGGCATTGAGATGATCACTAGTGAAGTTTTGCAGTTGGGTGATCATAAAAAAATCATCGAAACCAGATTAAGGGAGTTAAACAATCAAAATCTTAATTAATATCCCGTATCTCAGTTTCAACAATAAAAGACAGAAATATAATTGTGGAAAATGAAGAAATAGATACCCCACACATGGAAGAACTCCCCAGTACACATAAAGACCCGCTGATTGAGTTCCTGCATAGAACCATCAGAATCGCGGTAAAATTTCTAGCGATGCTGATGACTTTGGTGATCATTTGGGGTATCGGTGATGTTATTTATGTCCTTTACCAGAGATTAATGCTACCTCCAATTTTTTTACTCAGCATTTCAGACATTCTAGCAACATTTGGAGCTTTTTTAGCTGTTCTAATCGCCATAGAAATTTTTATTAACATCACCATCTATATCAGAAACGATGTATTGCCAGTAAAACTTGTGGTTGCCACGGCACTCATGGCAATTTCACGAAAGGTAATAATTTTTGATTTTAAAGAATTAACTCCCATGTACATTTTTGCGACAGCGACAGTTGTGTTTGCATTGGGGATTACCTACTGGCTAATTTTAATTAAGGAAAAAAATGAAGAAAATTTTCTCGGCAAAAGATGCATACCAAGTAAATCCATCTTTTTTTCAAACCAAAATCAAGTTTGGGCTACTTGCTTTAACACTATTCTCTTCAGGCTGTGCATTTACCAATAAACACCATACCCATTGGAGCTATGAAGGCCATCATGGTCCAAAATACTGGGGCACAATGAATTCTGATTATGCTACGTGTAATAATGGTGTTAATCAGTCTCCCATTGATCTAACTGAACTTATCGAGGCTGAGCTGCCTCCTCTTGGTCTGGCATACAAGCCAGGAGCAAACGAAGTCGTTAACAATGGCCATACTATACAGGTGACTTATCAATCAGGAAGCAACTTATCGGTTAGCGAGCAGGTTTTCGAATTAAAACAATTTCATTTCCACACACCCAGTGAAAATCAAATTAACGGAACCTCATTTCCGCTGGAAGTACACCTGGTTCATGCCGATAGAGATGGCAATCTGGCTGTCATAGCAGTCCTTTTCAAAGAAGGTGAGGAAAACCCGACAATAAAAACCATCTGGGATACCATGCCAGATAAAACAGGTGAAAAAAATAGACTTGAGGCCATAATTTCAGCTGATAACATTCTACCATCCCACCAGGACTACTACCGCTACAACGGCTCATTAACCACTCCGCCTTGTGAAGAAGGAGTGACCTGGCTTGTGATGAAACAGCCTCTTTCAGTATCAAAAAACCAAATTGAACAATTCAAATCACTGATGCAACATCCCAATAACAGGCCTGTACAACCAGTAAATGCCCGTCCTGTTTTAAAATAAAAAACAATCCTTGTACACGAAAAAAAATTCACCCTTTTGAACTTCAAAGAGGCAAGCGATTGAAATTAAAAAAACACACGTAAATACATCCTTGTAGCTTTCTATCGCATCCCTGCGATAGAAGGTCTTGTTATTCCAATCACTTACTTCCATTCAGCAAATTTCTGTCATATACAGATAGAAACAATATAATAATTTTTTGGCTCTAATTGCGTTAGAGCCAAAACCTCCACATATTGATTTCCAGTGTGCCTTACTCACAAATACTGGAAGACACGTTCAACACCCGTTATAAAAGATTTCAAAAAGTAGGTTAAATTGAAGCTCCATTAAAAATTACGATCAACGCGATTTAATAACCATAGTGAAACAACGATACCAATAAAATGCGCAATAACAATTGCAAAATTTATGACCAGAACAAAGACATCCAAAGCCCTTACTATCTTACTTGGATCTGTTATAGCAATCCCTGGAGGTTGTGAAATAGTTTTGGCAATTAGCAGCTCGACGCTAGCGCCAACGCCCAGAATAGAAATGATTATCCCAATAAAACCACAGAGTAAACCAAATCGCAACAGATACAACGTTCTTTTTTTATGGGCATGTAACTCCACATCCTGTTTAAGATTTATTTTCTTGGCATACCGAGTTGTATAGTAGAAGTAAATTATGGTTACAAACATCGAAATGATTCCACATTGGGCCCAAAAGATACTTGCTTCATTGCCACTCAAGCCACCTGGTCCAGGTTGATTCCCGGATGTTGCAAAAACCAGCAACAAAATTGTGACGATAGCTATCAGTACTTGCGCAAGAAAAGCCAAGGTACCAAATACCAGAAAATTTAATGAAGTATATTTATATTTTGGAGAAGGCCCTGTAAACCCTGGCAACATTAACTCTGTTGTCTGGGAGCGTAATGACAAAAACATCCTGCTGAAAACCCCGTTGCGCCGTGAAAGCTGTAGAACCAGACCAATCAAATGGACGACAAGCAAAGCAACTAAAACAAAAAATAAACCCTTATGCAGTACATTAAACAAATCATATAATTCGTCATTTTTTTCAGCCCAAAGATATAACGGCTTGCCAAGAAATGTAATCGGCGTTCCATACTCTAATTGAAAATAGCCGGTAACCGGCAACATCACTAAACAAAAGTACAAAAAGAAATAAACAGTGCGCGCCAGAAATTTCTCACCTCCTGACAAGCTATCTGGATAGGCAGGCGGTTTATGGGTTATTCGCCAACCAATCCATATCACCGCCAATAAGAAAACAATTAAACCAATAAACAAATGCAGATTAAAATAAAAATGCCACTCCGCTGCATCTTGTGGGAGTTTATAAAATAACCAAATAACTGCAATTTGTGCAAAAACTAAAATAGCAACAAGCCAATGCATCAAAATGGATGTGAAGTCGTATCGAGATTCTGGCGTGTGCATAACACACCTCCTTTTTAAGGGTATGTTTAATTCAGACTATTTCATTGAGAAATCAGTTCTTTTCTGCCCCAATTCTCTCCGAGCTTAAAAAGCAATTGGACAAATAATTGTCCATAGCTCATAAAATTGCTTATATCTGCCTTTGTTTATTAACTTTTACTAATATATATCATACAATTCATTCTAGTTGAAACACTTCATTTTTATTTTAACCGTCAAATCGTTTCTAGACCATGAAAAACCATAATTTTTTAAAGGTAATACTGCTGGCGGCAAGTTTACTTGCCATGTCTTCATCTTTTAATATAGGAAGCGCGGCAAACAATGCCGCTTCTGAAAAAGCCGAAGCGGCTGCGTTAAAAAAAACTGAACAGAATGATTCAACGAAATACATACCAAAGACCGGCTATGAAATAGATGGCAGAACTACGGCCTCCGTGCTTGCAGCCAAAAGAAGCCATTCCGTCTCAGAGCAGGATCAAAGCGGACTCGCAACTTTTCTGGGAATTATTGTTGTTGGTGTCATTATTTTCTTTGTAACTGGCCGAAAGACATAAAATACTTGTGTTTTTTTGCCAAAATGGAACTCACTCATTACCAAGAAAAACTAATCGAGAGCTATTAATTTGGAGGAAACCTTCTTAATACTGAATCAACGGCCCTGGCAATTCGAGCAATTTTTTTCTCGGGGCTTTCCCTGTCATAGACTTGCTGGCCAATAGAGCCTCGCCATATTAATTTTCGGGTTTTACTGTTAACAATGTCGATAATCAATGTTCCATAATCATATTCATAAGCATAAAATCGATTATAAACACCATTGTAGCCATAATACCCATAACCCCAGTCTCCCGGATAACCGTAATAATCGTTGATCGAAAGTATTTCAGTTTTTTTCTCAACAGTAACGTAGTAAGTCACCAAAAAATCTGCAAACTTTACATCGACTTTTTTGTAACCGTGGGTATCCAGCCAGTTTTCAATTTGCTTTTTGATTCGGCTATGCAACAAAGTATCAGAATCCAGCTTGATATTCCCAGTTTTGACAGGCGTCCCTGGAACCCAATTATAGGTCTTCAGATTTTCGAATGATGCAGAAGGATCATAATCAATGGCAATATTTTTTGAAGCACATGAAAATAAAACCATCATTCCCATTACTATACTGACGAATCTTAAAGTTTTCACTGCCAATCTCCTTTTCTATTTCAATAAACTAATAGACCTGCGTTTTTGTCATTCTATCCTTTTATTACATTACTCATCATCGAAGCAAAGTAGCAAGTTTTCATAGGTGAAACAAGAGCGTTTTGTGATATCCATTAAAGCTGCACTTCAGAGTTGAATTCGCGTCAATCTTCTTCGTTTCACTATGGATATCAAAAAAATTCCTGTGCAAAATTGTTAAAAAAATTAGGGCCACCTACTTAATTTACACAGCAACCAGAACCACCAGAGAAAATACCGGAAAATTCTATTTCCCCTGATAAACGTTTTAAATAATATTCTGGATTTTCTTTGAAAACGGTCATGCAAAATGGGCATTTACAAAAATATATTGTATTTCCTTTGTGATTAAGCGCCACTGTTTGGTCTATTGGTTTTTCCGCCAGACAACTTGGGCATACAATGAGATCTTTTGTTTCATTTATTACTGTTTTGGGGTTTTTATCGAATATGACTGCACATCCGTTGCAACAGAATGAATATTTTTCGTTTTGGTATTTTCGTGTCACGATATTTATTTCGGTAATACCCAGCCTTACCAGTGAACAACCGCATGTAGGACAAATTAAAGTTTTCATTTTCAGATTCCGTAGTCAGTTTCTTTATACATAATAATGATGGATTGTTTTTATTATCATTGAAGTCAAGATATAATCCAGACTATTATCATGCAAAATCAAAAACATAAAATCTTTATGGATTATTGGATCATTCTTTATGTCTAAACCGCTTCGATCAATTATTGGCCTGCTGCTATTGGTTACTACCGTCAGTCTCGCAACCTGTCAGTCAATGCTAAATGTTATTCCTGGCAATCAGCCGCCAGTTTCCCTTGAGAAAACAATTCGTCCGCTATGAATCAAACCGAGCAATTAAGAAAACCCAGACCTTTTCAGAAAAAACACGGCAAAGGGTTACTTTATACCGGCCGCGGCTTATTACTCTATATATTACCCTTACCATTGATTCCCGCGTCAATATTGTCATTCGTTTATGGCGATTTCACCAGTATTGTTACCAATGTAGGCGCTTGCACCGCATTTTTATTGGCTGCCAGCCTACTAAGAAAAGGTATTGCCGAAGAAAAGCAATATCTGGACAAGAAAATTGCCCGCCCACCAAAATGGCCACTAAAAACCATTGCAGCCTTTATTGTTTCAATAACAACGGCCTGGGTTGCATTTGTGGGTGTCGATCATTCCTTTATGACCTCCGTTGCATTTGGACTGGGCGCTTTTGCCGGCATGACTCTTCTCTATGGCTTTGATCCTCGCAGAGAAAAAATGATCACGGGTACGCATGGCTACACAGCAGCAGAAATTTCCCAGACCATTGATGATGCACAAGCACAAATAATAGGTATTGAGCAAGCCAACAAACAAATCCACAACCGCTCCTTCAATCAAAGAATTCGGGTTATTTGCGATCACGCCCGAGAAATTCTAGCCATGCTTGAAGAAGATCCAGGCGATATTCGCCGAGCCAGAAAGTTTTTGAATACCTATCTCGATGGCGCTCTGAAAGTTACCGAAGGCTATGCCGGTATGCAGAAAAAACATCAGTCGGAACAACTTACCCAAAAATTTGACAACGTCTTGCAAACCATCGAATCTGTTTTTATTGAACAAAAACAAAAATTGCTGGAAGATGATGTTCTTGACCTTGATGTCAAAATTGAGGTTCTCACCGCGCAACTAAAACACGAAGGGGTCATTTAAACAAATAAACCCATCCATAACACAAAGGAAACGAACATGAGTGAATCCAACCCAACAACTAATAATGATGAAATCAACATCCCTGGCAGCTCTGTTTTTGAAGAAGTTGTTCCGGGCGTCGGAAAGGATATTCTGGCCTACGATCAATCCGGTGCGGAAGATAAAAAACAAATCGAAAAAATCATAGCTGAAATTGATGTCAAAGATACCAAGTCAATCATTTTCTTTGGCAGCAAAGCGCAGGAAGAACTTACTGTTATTTCTGACAAAATGCTTGAAGGCGTCAAAAACAAGGATCTGGGTTCTGCTGGTGGGGACCTGAATGCGATGGTCGCCACCTTGCGTGGATTTGATGTAGATGCCTTGGACCCCAACAAAAAACCTGGTTTTTTTGCCCGGCTTTTTGGCAAAGCAAAACCAGTTGTCCAGTTTTTACAAAAATATGAAGAAGTCCGCAAACAGATTGACGGTATTACCGACAAGCTGGATACGCATAAAACCACATTGTTACAAGATATTACCATGCTCGACAAGTTATACGAGGCGAACCTGAAATATTTTCATGACCTGGATTATTACATTGCGGCAGGAGAAGAAAAACTCAAAGAATTGGATGAAAAAACTATTCCGGAGAAACTCAAACAAACTGAATCTTCAGAAGCCGTTATCGAAGCGCAGGAATTAAGGGATTTACGCTCTGCAAGAGATGACTTGGAGCGCCGTATTCACGACTTGCGCCTGACCCGCCAGGTAGCCATGCAAAGTTTACCTGGTATTCGTCTGGTTCAGGATAACGACAAGGGTCTGGTCAATAAAATCAATTCAACGGTTGTCAACACCATTCCACTGTGGCGCCAACAACTGGCGACAGCGGTTGCCATTTATCGCTCGTCTGATGCGGCCGAAACCTTGCAAGCAGCAACTGATTTGACCAATGATTTACTCGAAGCCAATGCTAAAAACCTTAAAGAAGCCAATGCATTAACCAGGGAACAACTGGAGCGTGGTGTTTTTGATCTTGAGTCAGTTAAAAAAGCAAATGCTACACTTATAGAAACGATTAATGAAAGTTTAAAAATTGCTGATGAAGGCAAAAAAATGCGTGCTGAAGCTGTCAAGCAGCTAGAGCAATGTGAAGTGGAATTACGGAAAACTCTTTCTGCAGCTGCAGGTCGGACAGCTGAGCCTGAAATCAGCGAAACCACTGAAAAACTACCTCCGGAGTAAATAATGGGAATACTGGATAAACTGTTTGGCGAATTTGTTGATGTCATTGAATGGCTGGATGATTCCGGCGACACAATGGTGTACCGTTTTGAGCGCTATGGCAATGAAATCAAATATGGCGCAAAACTAACGGTTCGTGAATCGCAGGTTGCGATTTTAGTCAACGAAGGCCGTGCCGCAGATTATTTTGAGCCCGGCATGTATGAGCTAAAAACCAGCAACATGCCGATTATGACAACGTTGGAAAACTGGCCTCATGGTTTTGAAAGCCCATTCAAGGCCGAAGTTTATTTTTTCAACATGCACAGGTTTGTCGACCTGAAGTGGGGCACAAAAAATCCTGTCATGTTGCGAGATAAAGAATTTGGAGCTGTCAGACTACGAGCTTTTGGCACTTACTGCGTCAGAATCCAAGATCCTTTGACCTTCATCAAGGAAATTGTCGGTACAAACGGCCATTTCAGAACCGAAGATATTACCGACCAGTTGCGCAATCTAATCCTGTCCCGATTTGCCAATATTCTTGGCGAATCAAACATTCCGGTTCTGGACCTTGCTGCCAATTATGATGACTTGAGTGAATATATAACGGCTAAAATTGCGCCTGAATTTCAGGAATACGGTCTTGAAATCACCAAATTACTGGTTGAGAACATTTCCCTGCCTCAATCCGTTGAAGAAGCACTGGATAGACGCACCAGCATGGGGGTTATTGGCAACTTAAGAGACTACACTGAATTCCAAGCTGCTGAGGCCATGAAAGCAGCGGCAGAAAACCCGTCAGGTGGCGCTTCCGAGGGCATCGGAATGGGCATGGGGTTTGCTATGGCTAATAAAATGGGAGAATCACTTTCCACTCCCCAATCACAAACCCCTACCTCCCCACCTCCATTACCTGCGCGGCTGAACTATTACGTTGCCGTGAACGGTCAGCAAACCGGACCGATTAGCGTAACGGAACTGATTGATAAAATAAAATCAGGTTCAGTAACTTCTGATACCTTGATCTGGAATCAAAAGCTGGTTGAATGGACGGCAGCCAGCAAGGTTCCTGAACTAGCATCGCATTTTTCGCCTTCCCCGCCACCTTTGCCCACCAATAAAAGCCCAGACCAGAAAATATAGTTCGATTTTTAATCCCGAAAAAATTAAGGTTGCAGAATATTTTCTACATCTGCAACCTTAACCATTAAGAAACTGTTGCCACCTTAAATTGACTTAGTGCAAACAAATCAAACTTCAGAACCAAAGCTCGCAATTGTTAACAATCAGTTTCCATGTGCCAAATGCGGCGCTTTATTGAAATACCAACCAGGTAGTCAATATCAGATCTGCGAGTACTGTAATTACAAGAACATCATTGCCCTCAAGCATGAAGTTATCAAGGAATATGATTTACAGCAAGCTTTACAAAAGCTCGAACAAGCTAAACCTGCCAGTGTCTCCGAACAAGCCCATTGTAATTCCTGCGGTGCAAGTTTTAAATTTGCGGAAAGTGTTTTTGCCGGCGAATGCCCATTCTGTGGTTCGGATGTGGTTACCAACCTTGAACAAAACAAACCCATACACCCGAAATCATTATTACCATTTCTTATTGATGAACAATTCGCCAAAAAACAGTTTCGCCAATGGCTTGATCGTTTATGGTTTGCTCCGGGTGAAGTAAAAAAATATTCTCGTGATAACACCAAGCTTGTAGGTATCTATTTGCCATACTGGACTTATGACAGTTACACTGAAAGCGATTATACCGGTGCCAGAGGTGACGCTTATTATGTACAGGAACGCGTAACTTATTATCAAAACGGACGCCGGGTTTCGACAATCAAACGGGTTCCAAAAATACGTTGGACCAATGTCCACGGAACAGTAGCACGTTTTTTTGATGACATCCTTATAGGCGCTAGCCTGTCACTGCCCCGACAAATTCTTGACCGCCTGCACCCCTGGGATCTGGAAAATCTTATCCCTTATGATGAGAAATATATCAGCGGATTTCAAAGCGAGTATTATCAAATCGATCTGGATGAGGGTTTTGACCGTGCTAAACGTATCATGAATGGTATTATTTATCGTGATATTGCCTTTGATATTGGTGGCGATCACCAACGCATTTACCAGGTTAAAACCCATCATCGTGATACTACTTACAAACATTGCCTGTTACCTATTTGGTCAGCGGCATTTTCTTATCGAAACAAGACCTATCGCTTTGTGGTAAATGGCCGAACCGGTCAAGTCCAGGGCGAGCGTCCTTACAGCGTTTGGAAAATTATATTGGCAGTTCTTGCAGGGCTAATAGTCGTCATTGGCGGTCTGGGCTATCTGGATCATATCGGTGCATTTGAGCAAATCCAATATTCCGGCTACTAATCAATTTCAAATACAATTTTCCGTTAAAATATCCTTTTTTTCTAAAATTATACATAACATTAAATGACAACTGAAAATACTTTGCACGCTCGTAGCGAATCAAAATGTGAATTATGTAGTTCCACAGAAAATCTGATTACCTATGAAATCCCGCCCAATTCTGATGGCAGTGCGGATCAATCAATCCTCATTTGCAACACTTGCCACGAGCAAATTGAAAATCCGGATAAAGTTAATATTCATCACTGGCGTTGTCTCAATGACAGCATGTGGAGTCAGATTCCTGCGGTACAAGTAATGGCATGGCGCATGCTAACAAGATTGAAAGATGAAGGCTGGCCGCAAGATTTACTCGATATGCTTTATTTGGACGATCAAACACTGGACTGGGCAAAACAAACTGAAGCAAATGATATCGCTGATTCTATCCAACATCTAGACAGCAATGGCGTTTTGCTTGAAGCTGGTGATACAGTCACATTAATCAAGGACCTAAATGTCAAAGGCGCAAACTTTACTGCCAAACGTGGCACTGCAGTCCGTGGAATTTCTTTGGCTGCAGATAATTCGGAGCAAATTGAAGGCCGCGTCAATGATCAAAAAATTGTGATATTAACAAAGTTTGTAAAGAAAACCGGTTGATCTTATCCCCCTCTGTCATCCATCCTTCTTAATACTGAAAGTCATTATAATCCCGAGAATGACTGAACTATAATCCAGATATTTTATCTTATCGTTTGAGCAGGTTTTTTCCATTATAATGGCCTGAGAAAATATTTTAACCTTACCTGAATTTTTTAATTCACCCTTTTACATTACCGGAGATTATTATGTCGTTTCTAGATATTTTATTTGGTAGCCGAAAACTAAAAACCGCAAAAAAACTCACTGAGGCCGCACGAAATGAAAGTGGTGAAACAGCGAATCAGCTTTATAAAGAAGCCTACGAAAAATTTGCTAGTATTTCTGAATCTTCATCCAATTATAGTGATGCACTTTATCAGTGGGGGTTTACCCTACTACATCAGGCACAAAGTAAATCCTCACCTGAGGAAGCAGCCAAAATTTATGAAGAGGCGATAACTAAATTTTCATTCTGTCAGACCGTTTCTGCCAATCACTTAGGAGCTGCTGTGGATGGTGGCGTTGCTTTGATGGGATTGGCCAAAGCCAAAAATTTAGGTCTGGATGATGAGATATATGCAAAAGCAAAAACTTTATTTGAAAAAGCCGAACAAATTCAGGAAGGCTCTGCTTCATATAATCAGGCATGCATGGCAGCATTGGCAAATGATAAGGAGGCTTGCCAGGCAGCTTTGGAAAAAGCCCGATCTCATGGCCTTCTTCCAGATGTAGAAGATATCAAAAATGATGAAGACCTGAAAAATGTTAAAAGACTTGCCTGGTTTAAAAAGCTTATCCAGGAATTAGAAGCAGAGAAAAAGGAAGAAGAAGATAAACTAAAGGAATTAGAAAGAAAAAAAGCGGAAAGAAAGAAGCAAGCTAACCTTAAACAGAAAAATGAACCCGAAAAAGAGCAAAAACAAGATAACGAAAAACCATCCAAAGAAGATCAGGAACAAAAACCTGAACAATAGAAATATTTCTTTCACTCCCGCCAATATTTGGCAGGAGTGACCGGCCTTGCAATGTAGTCTGGCCTCAAGGTCGTCACATAAATCCAAATGCAATACATTTTTTCTCATGCAACCTGGAAAGAGTTTCTTTTCATTTCTGCATTGTTGATATTCAATTCGGTAAGCAAAGCTGAAAACATTTTAAAAATGTCAACGACCACCAGCACCGAAAATTCCGGTTTGTTAGCTGCCCTGAACCCGGTATTTGAAAAAAAATATGCGATTAAAATACATGTTATTGCCGTAGGAACAGGTAAAGCCTTAAAAATTGGTGCAAATGGTGATGTTGATGTGGTCTTTGTTCATGCGCCTGAAGCAGAGCTAAAATATGTTGAGCAAGGGCATTTTGTTGATCGCTCAGCTGTCATGCATAATGACTTTGTCATTGTTGGCCCAGCCAATGACCCCGCGAATATTAAAATCGCTAAAACTGTGACAACGGCATTCCAAAAAATTGTAACCAACCAATCCGTTTTTATTTCCCGCGGAGATGACTCAGGCACTCATAAAAAAGAGAAAATGATCTGGAAAATTGCTGGAATTGCCCCTCTAGGTGACTGGTATTTATCTGTTGGCCAGGGAATGGGAGCTGTTTTAAGAATTGCAGACGACAAACAAGGCTACACCTTGACTGACCGAGGAACACAAATTGCCTATTCAGATAAAATCACGCTGCAAATATTATTTGCTGGAGACCCGTTATTGTTCAACCCCTATCATGTGATGGCTGTTAACCCAAAAAAGCACCCCCATGTTCGTTACGAACTTGCCAAGAAATTTATTGAATTTGTAACTGGGCCAGAAGGTCAGCAAATTATTAAAAATTTTCGCTTGCAAGGGCAGCAACTTTTTTATCTTGATGCTACAAAGCTTTAATGGTCAAAAAGCCAGAATAATCTCAAACAAAGTTGCTTCTTGCCTGAATAATAGCCAGTTTGGATAGAATAATTACCAATAATTTTATTGAAGTATTTGAATACTAAACCAAGTGGGCTACTTCTCTCAATCTTTATCCGCAGCATTAGAACTGGTTTTTCAGTTTGATCCGGGCGTTTGGTTTGTGGTTTGGGTATCTTTGAAAATTTCCTTTCTGGCCGTGTCGATTTCATCAATTTTTGCCATCCCTCTAGGTACATGGATCGCAATCAATCGATTTACCGGAAAACAATTTTTACAACAAATATTAAATACCTTAATGGCCATTCCAACCGTTGTGATTGGTTTATTTCTCTATGGTTTATTGAGTCGCCAAGGTACATTTGGAGAATTTGGACTGTTATATACCCAATGGGCGATTGTCATAGGTGAATGCTTGTTAATTTCCCCCATCATCCTGAACTTAACAGTAACCGCCATACATTCATCAGACAGCAGATTGGTTCCCACTTTGTTGACTTTAGGCGCAAATCGTTTGCAATTAATAACGCTAGTTCTCAGTGAAACACGATTTGCCGTGATGGCAGCGCTAGTAACAGGTTTCGGCAGAGCCATTGGTGAGGTCGGAATTGCCATGATTCTGGGTGGCAACATTCAAGGTCACACTCGAACCATGACTACAGCCATCGCCCTGGAAACCAGCAAAGGGGAGTTTGAATTTGCACTGGCCTTGGGAATACTGCTGTTAATCATTGCATTTATTGTAAATCTGGGTTTGCAATATTTACAGCGAGATACCGAATAAAATGGCGAATCTTTATCAGCTTGACGATGTCCAGTTTGCTTATAGCAAAAAAACTGTACTGAATATTGCACACCTGAAAATTTCCTCCAATACCATTACTGCCTTATTGGGGAAAAACGGTGCCGGCAAAAGCACCTTAATGAAACTGCTAGCATTTCTGGAAAAACCTCAGCAAGGAAAAATACAATTTCATTCTGAAAACATAACTACCGTTTCTACATTCGAATTGCGAAAACAGGTGGTCCTGGTTGCTCAAAAGCCTTATTTACTCCGTGGAACAGTACTCGACAATATCATGCTGGGACTAAAATTCAGATCTCTGCCCATTGCCATTGCTCAAGAAAAAGCTCAAAAAGCTTTGTCCCAAGTCGATATTTCTTACTTACAGAACAAACAAACTGCTGATTTATCAGGCGGTGAAGCTCAAAAGGTTGCTCTGGCAAGAGCTTTAGCATTACAACCCAAAGTGTTATTACTGGATGAGCCCTTTAGTCACTTGGATCAAGACAGTATTTTTCTCATAAAGACACTAATGAAAGACTTTGTTTATCAAAAAGGTCATTCCATAATTTATAGCACTCATAATCCTCTACATACTTCCCAAATTGCTGAAAAAACCATTAATTTGGATTCAGGGCGTTGTGTAAAAATCAACACCCTTCTGTAATTTATCTCCACACAGTTTTATACTTGATCTAGATCAAATAGTTTTCAAAAAAATACTTTTAATTTAAAAAATTTTGAGACCTTAACCGTATATTTATGTATTCTAATAGAGCAAACAAGCTCCAATTCAGATGTTACAAATCAACAAAGAGGAACAAATAACAAATCGAATATAAAAACCTTTTCATCAACTTCTTCAAGGACTTAAAATGGAAACATATAAAGAAACATTTTCAGTTAAAAGACTCTGGCAGATACTGGCAATCAGCTTACTCTTGTCCTTTTCCATTCTATTATTTTTCGGTAGCAAGATTTACCAACAAGCCCCTCCAATACCTGAGGTATTTAAAACGCCTTCAGGCGATATTATCTACACAAAAAAAGATATTGAAGATGGCCAAAACATTTGGCAATCCATTGGCGGCATGCAGCAAGGCTCAATTTGGGGTCATGGCAGCTATCTGGCGCCGGACTGGACGGCCGACTGGCTACATCGTGAATCATTAGCCCTGCTTGCTCTGATCGCCCAAAAAGAGCTAGTAGGTTTACCGGCATCGACAGAACAGCAAATGGAAATGCATAAAGTGACATTGCGTCATGAAATGCGAAAAAATACTTATGACGAACAAACCGGCATAGTTACTCTTACTACAGATCGCGCTCAAGCCATTAAAAATGTCGAACAGCATTACATTGATCTACTTACTGCAAAAAACGAACAAGCACTACAGTTACGCAAGGATTATGCATTCCCTCTCAATTCAGTTTTGGAGGATCAAAAGGCTCGAAAATTATCGGCGTTCTTTTTCTGGTCTTCCTGGGCTGCAGTGACAACCAGACCAAGGGATGATGTCAGTTACACCAGCAATTGGCCGCATGAACCTCTGGTGGGCAATACACCATCCGCCAGCATTCTTATCTGGAGTCTTATCTCCATTTTTTTATTGCTGGGAGGAATAGGAACGATTGTTTGGTATTATGCCCGGCAATTCGATGCCTGGCGGGCAGACCAAATACCTGAAACCGGATTTGCACAAGAGGATGTTGTGGCAACCGCAACTATTACCCCATCAATGAGAGCAACTGCAAAATATTTCTGGGTAGTAACAGCGCTTTTTGTTACTCAGATTTTACTTGGCATTATTACCGCTCATTATGCAGTGGAAGGCCAGGGACTTTACGGGTTACCTCTGATTGATTATTTACCTTATGCAGTGACCCGCACCTGGCATACCCAGCTTGCAGTATTGTGGATTGCCACTGCCTGGCTGGCAACTGGACTGTATGTTGCACCTATGATTTCCGGCCATGAGCCGAAATTTCAACGTTTTGGTGTCAATTTTTTATTCTTTAGCTTATTAGTTATCGTTGTTGGCTCTTTTGCTGGCGAATGGATGGCCGTACATGGCTTTATTGATAATCTGGCCATCAATTTCTGGTTTGGTCATCAAGGTTATGAATACATCGACCTAGGCCGATTTTGGCAAATTTATCTATTTATTGGACTGCTATTATGGGTTATTTTAGTTTTACGAGGACTCTGGCCAGCTTTGAAAGATAAGACATCTGGTTCGTTAGTTTTTCTGGTCGTAATATCCACAGTCTCGATTGGTTTACTGTATGGCGCCGGCCTGATGTGGGGACAACATACTCATATCAGCGTCATGGAATATTGGCGCTGGTGGGTTGTGCATTTATGGGTTGAAGGTATTTTTGAAGTTTTTGCAACAGCAATCATTTCAACTCTTTTTGTGCGCATGGGTTTATTAAGAGTCTCTGTTGCCACCACCATGATTTTATTTGCGACAATCATTTTTCTGGGCGGCGGTGTATTAGGGACTTTTCATCATTTATATTGGAGCGGCACACCCATTTCAATACTGGCCATTGGCGCAACCTTTTCAGCTCTGGAAGTTGTGCCATTATTGGTGGTTGGTTTTGAAGCCTACAGCCGGTCAAAAATCGAACATGAAATGGAGTGGGAGGCCAACTATCACTGGCCATTTATGTTTTTTGCCGCTGTACTTGTCTGGAATATGATTGGTGCAGGATTGTTCGGATTTTTGATAAACCCCCCTATTTCTCTCTATTATCTGCAAGGACTAAATACCACAGCAAATCATGGCCATGCCGCATTATTCGGTGTTTATGGCATGCTTGGCTTAGGTTTGATGTTATTTTGTATGCGCGGCCTAACCGATGTCCATCAATGGAACCAAAAACTGTTAAAAGTTTCATTTTGGAGTTTGAATATTGGGCTTGCCATGATGACCTTCCTGTCGCTTCTTCCTCAAGGATTATGGCAAAGTTATGCCAGTATCAAACATTATTATGCCTATGCCCGTTCAGCAGAATTTATGCATAGTGCTGTCATGGAAGGATTGGTTTGGGCGCGCGTTCCGGGCGATATCGTTTTTGCTGTTGGAGTTTTTGCCTTTGCGATATTTGTATATCAAGCATTCACCAACAAACAACCAAGTGCTGTAACAGTGGCTAACGGACAGCCAGAAACACCATAATACCCTTTGACAAAAAACCCTCTCCGAAAGGAGAGGGTTGGAGTAAGGGGAATCAAAAAGTTAGCTTAATCACCACCCACCAACGGAACAAAAGCAACCCCAAGAACCTCATGGCTGTGAAGTTCTCCTTGATGGTCCTTTTCAATCACGTAAAGCTTCTGATAACTGTGCGGTTCTCCAACAGGAATAACCAACTTTTTACCAGGCTTTAATTGTTCAAGCAAAGGCTCAGGAATATTTCTAGCCGCTGCAGTTACAATAATACCATCATAAGGGGCATGTTCAGGCCAGCCTTCATGACCATTACCAACACGGAGCTGAATATTATCATAACCCAATTCTCCAAAAATACGTTTGTGCAGGTAGTGTTCAAAAATCTGTGTCATTTTCATAAAATGAAGAAATAACAAAGAGGAAGATTGATGACACACACATTTAATTTCGAACAAGCCATTAAGGATTTACAGTCA
>JALXCS010000135.1 GCA_026990815.1 Methylomonas sp.
CCTGTCGTATACCGCTGGAAAAATTTCGATCTAATCACTGCTTAATTTGTAAATATTATAATGAAACTAACTACTAGATAATATTTTCATGAATGATTTTAATAAATTCAGGCATTAATGGCAAAAGGCATTCAATGCTTCGCCTTCTAAAACATGGCTTTTCAGTAGACACTGAAGGTTTTCATCTAATGTCCCCTTCCATCTAGGGTGTTTGTGCGTTAGAAGGAGTGGGTGGTGCTTCTTATCCAGTTTTTTAATGTGTGATGATTCATGTTGAATTCATCTTCGATACAGGAGATCGTTATCTACGCTTGTAACAACGTTGCGGAAGAATATATTCCTGGCTGTTTTCGGTTTATTATTTCGTGTAACTGGTTGAATGTAGCCCTTCAGGATGACATCTTAAGCGATGACATGTGCCGAAAAATGGAACTACTGCCATGATAAGTATTGGTTATCTATCCTGAATTTGTTTCAACAGGAACCTTCCTCTCTAAGTCCCGTCGAAAAAAGATAAAAGCTGCATGGAATGAAATATACCGATAAGGTTATGTTTTCAAGTGCATTATAATGCAGTGGTTCTGCCCCATTTGAATTATGTTTCGGTATCTAAGATCATATATGCCATAATCCTTTATTAAATCCACAACCCTGTAATTGTCAGAACTGGCCTGAACTTACTTTAACTTACTGCTGTCACTCTTGAGTATGTTTAGTCTGGCACGGCGTGAATATTTCTAATAATTACTTAAACTTGTATGGAATCAAGTGGTATTTTGAAAAATAAACTGAATTTTGATGATATTGAACATTGCAAATAAAAAATTAAAAGTTTTATCATTCTTTTATCCTTTCTTCATTGCCTTGTTTTTGGCTGTATTTGATAACACAGCATTATGGAAAGAATTATTTAAAATAAAAGGCGGTGTTTCGTTTGTTACTCTAAATTATTATTTACCGTTTTTTTTGTTTTTTCTTTTGGTGTATACAGCATTTTTTATTCTGGTCCGGTTTAAATATGTTTTCAAAGTTACCACTGTTGTAATTTTATTGACTGCCTCCATTGCGGCCTATTTTATGGATGCATATGGCGTCATGTTAGATACCAACATGATTCATAATGCATTAGAAACCGATGTAGCAGAAACAATTGAATTAATTACTCCAAAATTTATTGTTTATTTTTTCCTGCTTGGAATTTTGCCTTCCATTTTGATCGCCATTATACCGGTAACTTATAAACCTTTCATAAAGCAAGTGCAGGATAATTTTTTTAAAATATTTATTTTATTTGTATTAATGGCAGCGATCCTGGTGGTTTATTTTGGAGATTATGCTCCTTTATATAGAAGCAATAGACATATTCGGCATCTTATCAATCCAGTTAATTTTGTTAAGTCGACGATTAATAATGTTAAACGGTTGATTCGAAGTGATAATAAAATGAAACTTATTGGCATGGATGCAATTATTGACTCTTCTGAAAAAAATCAGTCGCAAAAGACATTGACAGTTTTAGTGGTTGGGGAAACAGCACGAGCAAAAAATTTTTCTCTCTATGGTTATTCAAGATCCACTAATCCAGTTTTAAGTCAGAAAGATATTATTTTTTTTGATAACTTTTATTCCTGTGGAACTGCAACCGCGACTTCAGTTCCATGCATGTTTTCATTATTGACACATGAGAATTATGATGACACCCAAGCAAAACAGATGGAAGGACTGTTGGATGTTTTGAAACATGCAGGAGTGAATGTACTTTGGAGAAACAATAATTCGGGATGCAAAGGTGTTTGTGACAGGGTGGATTATGAAAATATGGCTTTTTTGAAAGATTCGGGTTTATGTAATGGATCAGGATGTTATGATGAAATTTTATTAAAAGGACTTCAGAAGTACGTTAATTCAATTGATAAAGATACCCTGATTGTCTTGCATCAAAAGGGAAGTCATGGCCCCTCATATTACCTGCGGGTGCCCAAGCAATTTGAAAAATTCAAACCGATTTGTCAAACTAGTCAGGTAAATGAATGCAGTCCAGAAAGTCTTGTGAATGCCTATGATAATACTATTCTCTATAGCGATTATTTTTTAGGAAGAGTCATTGATTTTCTGAAAAATAATTCAAAAAAATTTAATACCGGGATGATTTATGTTTCTGATCATGGTGAATCACTAGGCGAGAATAATATATATTTACATGGACTGCCATATTTTTTGGCACCTGATGAGCAAATTCATGTTCCTTTTGTGCTTTGGCTATCTGCAGGTTTGGCTGAAAATTTAGAAATTGATTGGGAATGTCTAAAAAATGAAAGCAAAGGTCGATTTAGCCATGACAATTTATTTCATTCAATATTAGGCCTTATGAAAATCAACACTGAAGTTTATAACTCAAAAATGAATTTATTTTGGCCTTGTCAAAGTCAAAATATAGTTCATTTAAGCCATCAAAATTAGGCTTTTCTTTCACAGAGCATCATAAAGGTAACTCTATCCCATCCCTCGTTGGCTGAAAAATTTCGGGTTATTGAGGTGAGATATAGGTATCTTGAGAATTTTCACTATGGTTTTGTTGGGCATGACCCAAGATTTGATGGTCAGTAATTTACAGTGTATATTGCCATCATGGATCTTTTTCTTTCTGTTAAAGAAAGGTCGAGATTCATATCTAGCCCTTTTGGATTGTTCTTTTGCTTCTTGCTGATAAATATCAATTTTTTTATCCAGGAAACTTTATTTACGGTACGATTGTGGTTTGTCTTTAATTGTAAGGAGCTTGAGGTTTTTGGGAACTTCCAAAACTATTAGCACTCTTATCACCCGAGTGCTAAAACTTAAGATTCATTTTGCAAATATGGAGGGGGACATGACTGATACAATTGCTTTACCAGTAAAATTATCGGCGGGTTCATTTGACACTTATTTAAGTGCTGTTAATCAAGCACCTAAATTAACCGCTGAAGAAGAACGGGAATTAGCTAGACGGTTCCGTGAGGAAAACGATCTGGATGCAGCTAGACAATTAGTAATGGCGAATCTTCGCTTTGTTGTCCATGTTGCTCGTGGATATAGTGGTTATGGCTTACCATTGCCTGATATTATCCAAGAAGGGACGGTAGGACTTATGAAAGCTGTTAAGCGTTTTGATCCCAACATAGGGGTTCGTTTGGTTTCTTTTGCTGTGCATTGGATTAAAGCTGAAATTCATGAGTTTGTGATAAAAAACTGGCGGATTGTCAAAGTGGCAACCACCAAAGCCCAGCGCAAATTGTTTTTTAATCTAAGAAAATCAAAAAAGCAATTAAGTTGGTTAACAAAAGATGAAGTTGAAGCGATGGCTGAAGATCTGGATGTTGATGTTAAAACAGTCTATGAAATGGAAAAAAGATTAGGTAGTCATGACACTGCCTTTGATTTTAGTTCAGACGAAAATTCAGAAGAAGGTTATTCAGCGCCTGCTGGCTATTTACAGCAAGGCGAAGCAGACCCTGCGGCTTTATTAGAGCATACTGACTGGCAGCAACATGAAGAAGGGTTGCTGTCTCAAGCGATGTTAGAGTTAGATGGTCGAAGTCAGGATATCTTACAAAGTCGCTGGTTGAGTGACGAAAAAGCCACTTTGCATGAGCTGGCAGACCGTTATAATGTTTCGGCTGAAAGAATCAGACAGCTAGAAAAAAATGCCATGAAGAAATTAAAGCAGGCCGTTGTTTTGGAAGCTTAAATTTGTTTGTGGAAATTTTGAAAAGGCGATTATTTGATCGCCTTTTTTATAATAACTCAGAAGCAATAACATGATGGTTTGTTGAGTTTGAAAATGATTGAAAGTTTTCATGAATTATCAGTAAAATAAGGTTGCATCATAAACTAACATAAGGATTTAAAATGGGATTATTTGATTTTGCAAGTGATATCGGAAGAAAATTATTTGGTAACGAAGATGAGGCGGCGGCCAAAATCACTGAACATCTGGAAGCCAATAACCCTGGAATTGAAGGGTTATCTGTAGATTATCAGGATGGCGTAGTTACTGTTTCAGGCGAGGCAACTGATTCTGAGGCTGTTGAAAAGGCGATTTTGATGGCGGGTAATGTCGAAGGCGTGAAGGAGGTTATTAACAACACTAGCGTACCAATTGTTGAAGAGATCAAGGTTGAATATTATGTAATTCAAAGTGGCGATACATTATCGAAACTAGCGAAGAAATACTATGGGGACGCGATGGCATATAATCGTATTTTTGAAGCTAACCGTGAGGTTATTCAGGATCCTGATTTAATTTTTGTTGGTCAAAAGATTAGAATACCATTAGATTAGCTTTTCTTAAGACAACTCCTGTAGTTTTTCAGGAGTTGTCTCGATCCCGATTCAGATTAAATATAATCTGTATTTCATGGCGTATTCTGCCGATTGTATTTCATATTAGTTTTTACTCATGGCTGCGCGTAAATCTTTCAATATTCAGAGCAGATTCAAACCCGCAGGAGACCAGCCCACAGCAATAAACCAATTGGTAGAAGGCTTGAATGATGGTGAAGTGCATCAAACTTTGCTTGGCGTTACAGGTTCGGGTAAAACTTTTACAATTGCTAATGTCATTCAGGAAGTACAGCGGCCAGCCATGATTTTGGCGCCTAATAAAACACTTGCAGCACAACTGTATGGGGAAATGAAGGATTTTTTTCCGGAAAATAGTGTCGAGTATTTTGTTTCCTACTACGATTATTATCAGCCGGAAGCCTATGTTCCAGCTTCTGATATGTTTATTGATAAAGATGCTTCATTAAACGAACATATTGAACAAATGCGTTTGTCTGCGACCAAGGCATTGATCGAAAGACGCGATACTATCGTAGTAGCGACAGTTTCAGCAATTTATGGATTAGGGGAACCGGAATCCTATTTTAAAATGGTACTGCACCTGGTTCGAGGTGATTTGATTGATCAGCGGAGTATTGTGAGGCGTTTGGCAGATATGCAATATACCCGAAATGATATTGAGTTGCGGCGTGGAACCTATCGCGTTAGGGGAGATGTGATAGATATTTTTCCGGCCGAATCGGAACAGGAAGCTTTAAGAATTGAACTGTTCGATGATGAAGTAGAGCGATTATCACTTTTTGATCCTTTGACGGGAGAAATTCTGCATCGTATTGTGCGTTATACCGTTTATCCCAAAAGCCATTATGTGACACCGCGAGAAACCTTGTTGCAGGCTGTAGAAAATATAAAGCAAGAGTTAAAGGAGCGTTTGGAGCAGCTGCGATCAAATAATAAACTGGTTGAAGCACAGCGTCTAGAGCAAAGAACTCTATTCGATATTGAAATGATTCTGGAAGTTGGGTATTGCTCTGGAATTGAAAACTATTCGCGTTATTTATCGGGCAGGGCGCAGGGTGAATCTCCGCCCACCATGTTCGATTATTTGCCTGATAATGCAATCGTGATTATTGATGAAAGCCATGTGACAGTGCCTCAAATCGGGGCGATGTATAAAGGCGACCGATCACGCAAGGAGACCCTGGTTGAATATGGTTTTAGATTGCCTTCCGCTTTGGATAACAGGCCATTAACCTTTGAAGAATTTGAGCAGCGTGCTCGACAGCGAATTTATGTATCGGCAACACCCGGTCCTTATGAAAAGGAACATTCTGGTGTTTTTGTTGAGCAAGTTGTCAGGCCAACAGGTTTGCTGGACCCTGAAGTAGAAGTACGTCCTGCTACAACTCAAGTTGATGATTTGTTATCGGAAATAAATGAGCGCACCAAGGTTGGTGAAAGAGTTTTGGTGACGACTTTGACTAAAAGAATGTCTGAGGATTTAACCGAATATCTCTCTGACCATGATATACGTGTCCGTTATTTGCATTCCGATATTGATACCGTAGAGCGGGTTGAAATTATCCGTGATTTGCGGCTGGGGAAATTTGATGTTTTGGTTGGTATTAATTTACTCAGAGAGGGTTTGGATATTCCGGAAGTATCCTTGGTGGCCATTTTGGATGCTGATAAAGAAGGTTTTCTTCGATCTGTGGTTTCTCTGGTACAAACAATAGGTCGGGCGGCCAGAAATGCGCATGGCAAAGCAATTTTATATGGTGATCAAATTACTCGTTCAATGGCTCAGGCCATAGAAGAAACAGAGCGGCGTAGGGAAAAGCAGAAGGCTTTCAATAAAAAAAATGAGGTCGAGCCAACAACCATCTATAAATCGGTCAAGGATATTCTGGAAATCGTTATCCCGGGGACTGATTTGAATTCAGATAATTCGGCTTACAGAGTTGCTGAGCAGCAAGTAAATTACAAGGCATTGACACCAAAGGAAATAGCCAAGAAGGTTAAAGCTCTAGAAGATCAAATGTACCAACACGCAAAAAACCTTGAATTTGAAGAAGCAGCAAGGATTAGGGATGAAATAAAGGTGTTGCAGGCAGAAATGTTGGTTGTATAAGTTACAAAGCAATTTATGATTCTATTGAATTGAATTGAATTGAATTGAATTGAATAAAGCTAAAATATAAATGAGAATTGCAAGTAGAGTAAGGGGCTGCTATAATGACCTGCTAGATTGATCGTAAAGATTTATCAGGCGCGTAGCTCAGTTG
>JALXCS010000136.1:0-10728 GCA_026990815.1 Methylomonas sp.
TACCTTACCGAAGTGTAAAAAAATAATAAATAATCAACTCAGGGTGTTTCATTATGGTTTCCAGTTACGCTTTTTTTTACCAATGTATAGTCATCGCCGGTAGCGAGCCGGCTTTTAGAGAAAAAATTCAGCAAATTCTAGGCGCAAAGGGTTTTGAAAATCTGGTTTTGGCGGCTAATGGAAAAAAAGTCTTCGAAGCGCTTCGCTCGATGGCCAGAATTCCCGAGAAGATGGGCGTCATGATTATTCATCAGTCGTTACCTGGTTGTCAGGTGGATGAATTATGCCAAATTTTTTCCTGTAATGGTCAGGATCAGGATATTCCAATCATTGTAGTTGGTGAGGATGCTTCGGATTGGCAACAGAAACATGGTTTGAAGAACGGATGCTTGGTCTGTAATTTGCCTGAAACCTTCCGTGATCAGGAATTACTGACTCTAGTCAGGCTGTTTTTGACAATCAAAAATGAACGGTCTTTTCGATTAAAACAGGAGGAGCGTTTAATAAATGAATTGGCAGAACGTAAATTGCTCAATGCGAAAATCACCTATTTATCTACTCATGATGAATTAACCGGTTTATTGACAAGAAGTAGTCTGGATTACAAATTACGCATCATTCTACAACGAAACAATAATATTAACCGGAACGGAGCATTGTTGTTTCTCGACTTGGCCAGATTTGGCTTGGTTAATGAACTGGAAGGTTTTGGTGAAGGTGATCGGCTGATTGTCGAGGTGGTGCAGCTGGTTAGAAGAACAGTAAGAGCGGAACATTTGTTTGCCCGCTTGGGTTATGATGAATATTGTGTTTATATTGACGATATTTCAGCTAGTGCAGCAAAAAAAGTTGCTCAAAGAATTGTTTCATCATTGATAGATTTTCGTTTTATTTCGGGCTCTACCTGCTATAACTTGACCGTCAGTGCCGGAATGGCAATGGTTTTATCGGATAAAATGATTACGCACCCTGAAGAGATGATTTCGCGTGCCAGACAAGCCAGTCACATCGCCAGAGATTTAGGTCAACATCAGGTCTGGGAATACAACGAAAGAGATTCTCAGATTCAGAAAAGAAATAATGATATTCAGTGGGTGCCAATCATAAGAACAGCATTGCAGGGAGACCGATTTTTTCTGGAATATCAGCCTGTTATTAATCTGCATACTGGAAAAATATCTCATTATGAGGTTTTGCTCAGGATGGCAGGTCAAAATGGCATTGTTCATCCTGATGAATTTATTGCAGTTGCGGAGAGGACTGGACTCATTCACGGTATTGATTTATGGGTAGTGGAACATGCGATTGGATTCCTTGACGATTTACCGCCGGAAATGAACCATGTATCATTAGCAATTAATCTATCAAGCCAAGCGATCCAGGATGAATCATTACTGCCTGCAATTAAACAACTTCTAGAATCAACATGGATAAGTCCTGACCGGATAACTTTTGAAATAACGGAAACCGCAGTCATTGAAAATTTTGAAAAAGCCCAAAAAATGATTCTGGAAATTAAATCATTAGGTTGTCGTTTTGCATTAGATGATTTTGGCACAGGATTTTGTTCTTTTAACTATCTAAAGTCTTTTTCGATTGATTATCTGAAAATTGATGGCCAATTTATTCGAAATATTGGCAATGATGAAACCGATCAGGTTTTGGTCAAGGCGATGTGCGACATTGCCAAAAAATTAGGTTTACAAACTATCGCTGAATTTATTGAATCACTTGAATCATTAAATATTGCCAAAAGGCTGGGAATTGATTATGCCCAGGGACATTTGTTTGGCAGACCTCAATCGATGATTATGAATGATGATTCCATTTATACGCGTGATTTATCTATTTTTAATGAATCGGATAGTTTTTTCTCCAACAATCTTTAATTATTTTTTGTGGCATCCAGCAGAAACAGAAACACCAAAAAAACATTCAAAGTAAAAAAACACAAAAGGAAAAAAGGCCAGGAAAAGACATTTGGCTCATGGTTAAAAAAACTGTTTTTTATTGTTTTTGGTATTCTGACGTTTGTTTTTCTGTGTTATCTCGGATATCTTGACTATACCCTGAGAGAGCAGTTCGAAGGTCGGCGCTGGGCTATTCCTGCCAGAGTATATGCCAGCCCGACAGAGATATATTCTGGTTATGATATTTCAGCAGCCAATTTTGAAAAATTGTTGCAAAGTCTTCATTATCGTTTGGATTATCAATTATCTTCTGAAGGAACCTATTTCAAAAAATCATCCCAGATCACTGTTAAAACCCGTAGCTTTACTTTTTGGGATGGGCAGCAGGATTCACAAAGGCTTAGAATCAGTTTTGGATTGGATCGGATTAGCAAAATCATCAATTTAAACAATGGAGGACAAACAGCTATTGTTCGAATGGACTCGGTTCAGATTGCTAGCTTTTATCCAACCCGTAAGGAAGACCGGGTGCTTATCAAACTGGAACAGACGCCCGATGCTTTGACCCAGGGTTTGCTGGCTACAGAGGATAGAGATTTTTATCATCACTTTGGTATTTCTTTTAGAGCAATTGCCAGGGCAGTGCTGGCCAATATCAAGGCGGGAACAATTGTCCAAGGTGGAAGTACCATTACCCAGCAATTGGTAAAAAATTTTTATCTAACTTCGGAAAAAAGCTGGTGGCGGAAAATTAATGAAGCATTAATGGCAATTATTCTTGATTTTCGTTATAGCAAAGACGAAATTCTGGAAGCCTACCTGAATGAGGTTTATTTGGGGCAGGATGGAGCAAGCGCCGTACACGGCTTTGGTTTGGCGAGTGAATTCTATTTTGGCAGGCCTTTGCAAAATTTACCTTTGCATCAGGTTGCTACCCTGGTTGCATTGGTCAGAGGGCCTTCCTATTATGACCCAAGACGTAATAAAAGAAGAGCGATTGCCCGGCGAAATCTGGTTTTGGATGAAATGCACAAGCAAGGGTATATTACCTTGCAGCAGGCTGCCGAGGCAAAACGTCAGAAATTGGGGGTGATTGCCTATACTCATCGTGCGGTTAATCGATATCCAAGTTTTATTGATTTGGTCAAACGCCAGTTGCGGGAACAATATCATGAGGAAGATTTAACATCGGAAGGTTTACGCATTTTTACGACCCTGGATATCCGGGTGCAAAATGTATTGGAACAAACTCTCGATGTTAAGCTCAAACAATTGGAAAAGCGGCCTAAAACTGATAAATTGGAAGCAGCAGCAATAGTTACAAGAAGAGAAAATGGCGAAATTTCAGCTTTTGCTGGAGGCAGAAACAAAAAAAATGCTGGTTTCAATCGTGCTCTGGATGCAATGCGTCCAATTGGTTCGTTAATCAAGCCTGTTATATATCTAACTGCGCTGGAATATCCTGAAAAATATACGATCATTACCCGGATAAGTGATCGGAGGCTGCAGTTAAAAGGAAAAAATGGCAAAGTATGGGCCCCGAGAAATTATGATCGCAAAGAGCATGGGGAAGTCCCTTTACATACCGCATTAGCCCATTCTTATAATTTGGCTACCGTACGAGTTGGTATGGATATTGGAATTGCCCGGATTGCTAAAACATTGCGAAATTTGGGAGTATCCCGAGAAATCAATTTATATCCTTCTCTGTTATTGGGAGCGTTGCCCTTGTCACCAACTGATGTAACGCAGCTTTATCAAACTTTGGCGGGAGATGGTTTTTCTGCTCCGTTGAGGGCGATACGTGCGGTTGTTTCTTCTGAAGGCGAAGTAATGCAACGTTATCCATTTGTTATCAGGCAAGTGGTTGATCCGGCAGCCACCTATATCACCAATATGATTTTGCAGGAAGTAATGCGTGAAGGTACGGGCCGCTCTGCCTATTTGTATTTACCAAGGGATTTGAATCTTGCCGGTAAGACAGGCACAACGAATTCACTGAGAGATAGCTGGTTTTCTGGGTTTAGTGGCGATTATTTAACGACAATCTGGATTGGACGGGATGATAACAAGCCAACAGGCTTGACAGGAGCCAGTGGAGCCTTGCAGGTTTGGATTTCATTAATGCGCAATATTGCTAAACAGCCAGTTGATTTAATTGCACCTGAGAATATTGAAATGGTCTGGATTGATCCAAAATATGATTTGCTAGCAAATGAAGATTGTCCCGGTGCAAAGCTTTTTCCATTTGCTGCCGGCTCGGCACCAGTAGAATACTCCCCTTGTGTTGATACACCAGTAAATCGAGCCAGACAGTGGTTTGATCAGTTTTTGGAAGATAATTTTTGGTAAACAGGATGAAAAAAAACAATTTTTTTAATTTTACAATTTTGATTTTTTGGGTTTCTTCATGTTTTGCAGCAGGGCAACCGGTGCAGCAATTCAAGGCCTTTATAGCAAAGGCCAATACCCTGGTCGCTGATGTCAAACAGGTTTCCATTGATGAGTACGGGAAGCCTGGGAAAATCAGCTACGGCACATTTTATTTGCAGCGCCCTGGTAAATTCCGCTGGGACTACAAGAAACCATTTGTTCAACAAATTGTTTCCAGTTCCGGCAAGGTGTGGTTTTATGATGCTGACCTGGAACAGGTGACAATCAAAAAAACTGATCAATCACTAGGTTCGACACCAGCATTACTACTGAGTGGAGAAGTAGCTCTGGAGCAAAATTTTGATATTAAAAATCAGGGTCAGAATGAGGGTATGCAATGGATAAAATTAATTCCCAAAGATGAATCCAGCGGGTTTAAATATATTTTGATCGGGATGAATGGTGAACAGTTAGCTGGAATGGAATTAAGCGATAATTTTGGCCAGTTGACTCGAATTTATTTTTCCAATCTAAAAGTTAACACACCCATTAATTCTGAAGTATTTGAATTCAAGGTTCCTGAAGGTGTGGATGTATTTACTGAGCAATAGTGATTGATTGCTTAACAACCCCTTTGGCTGACCGGATGCGGCCAAAAATTCTTGAGGATTTTGCCGGTCAGTCGCATTTATTAAAGCCTGGAAAGCCTTTGTACGAGGCTGTTGTTCAGGGGCGGTTACATTCGATGATTTTTTGGGGGCCGCCGGGAACCGGGAAGACCACACTGGCTCGAATGATTGCGGCATATTCCGATGCTGAATTTATGTCAGTTTCTGCGGTGCTTGCCGGCGTCAAGGAAATCAGGGAGGCTGTCGCAGCAGCAAAAGCCATTCAGGACCGGCAAGGTAAAAGAACCATTTTGTTTGTCGATGAAGTGCATCGTTTTAATAAATCACAGCAAGATGCATTTTTACCGCATGTTGAAGATGGAACTGTCTATTTTATTGGCCCAACCACAGAAAATCCTTCTTTTGCCTTAAATAACGCGTTGCTTTCTCGTGCCCGTGTATACGTATTAAATTCATTAACGATTAAGGATCTACAGGAAGTTTTGAACGCAGCGCTAACAAATGGGCAACGCGGCTTGGGCAGCTTGAAATTACAGTTATCGGATTCGGTCAAGGAGCAATTTGCCCTTGCCGCCGATGGTGATGCCAGAAGATTGCTTAATCTATTGGAAATTGCCGCAGAACTGGTGATCGCAGGTAATGGTCAGACTATTACCGATGAAATTAGCAAGGAAGTACTGAGTGGTGGAGTGAGGCGTTTTGATAATCAGGGTGAAGAATTTTATAACCAGATTTCGGCATTGCACAAATCAGTCCGGGGTAGTTCTCCCGATGCCGCATTATACTGGTTTTGCAGAATGATTGATGGCGGTTGTGATCCACTATATCTAGCCCGGCGTATTGTTCGTATGGCTTCTGAAGATATTGGCAATGCAGACCCAAGAGCTCTACAACTGGCCATGAATGCCTGGGAAACCCAGGAGCGTTTAGGTAGTCCGGAAGGTGAACTGGCACTGGCGCAGGCTGTAGTCTATCTCTCGTGTGCCCCCAAAAGCAATGCCGTTTATATGGCTTATAAAGCGGCGTTGCGAGATGCCAAAAACAGCGGAAGTTTGGAAGTTCCGGTACATTTGAGAAATGCACCGACAAAACTGATGAAATCCCTGGATTACGGAAAGGAATACCGTTATGCCCACAATGAGCCAGAAGCTTATGCCGCTGGAGAAAAATATTTTCCGGAACATTTGGAAGGGACAGAATATTATCATCCCGTTTCGCGGGGACTGGAAATAAAAATAACAGAAAAATTAAAACATTTACGGGAATTGGATAAAATAGCCGGTAAAAAATAACCCTAATTAAAACAGTATTGGATCGGCAAAAAAATTTATCAATCGTAAATTGTTGACCATACAAGAATTTTTAAAAGTGAATTATGGATCTGAAATTTCTGGATTTTGAACAACCAATTGTGGAGCTGGAAGCTAAAATTGAAGAACTAAGGAATGTAGAATTTGATAATGACATAAATATATCCGATGCCTTGAAGCAATTGGAAGATAAGTGTCAAACCTTGACCGAGACCATCTTTTCTGATTTGTCCGACTGGCAGATTTCCCAGATTTCCCGTCACCCGGGAAGACCATATACGCTGGACTATGTTGAACTGATGTTTACTGATTTTCATGAGTTACATGGCGATCGGGCCTATGCTGATGATCCAGCCATTGTTTGTGGATTGGCCCGGCTGGAAGGGCAGGCTGTGATGGTAATTGGTCATCAGAAAGGACGTGATACCAAGGAGAAAATATATCGGAATTTTGGGATGCCGCGCCCCGAAGGTTATCGAAAAGCGTTACGGATGATGAAAATGGCTGAACGATTTGGTTTGCCAATTATCTGTTTGATTGATACCCCGGGAGCTTATCCTGGAATTGGCGCTGAAGAAAGAGGGCAAAGTGAAGCAATCGCCAGAAATCTATTTGAAATGGCCAAGCTTAGAACGCCAATTATCTGTACTGTGATTGGGGAGGGCGGCTCTGGAGGAGCTTTAGCAATCGGGGTGGGGGATCGTCTGATTATGTTGGAATACAGTACCTATTCGGTTATTTCTCCTGAGGGTTGTGCATCAATTCTTTGGAAGAGCGCCGATAAAGCAAAATTAGCTGCCGAGGCGATGGGAATAACTTCAGATAGAATTCGGGAGCAGGGTTTTGTCGATGAGGTGGTGAGAGAACCTTTGGGAGGAGGTCATCGGGATTTCCAGAAAACTGCCCTGAATTTACGTGAAGCGTTGATTCGGCATCTGGATGATTTGAAAAAAGACAGTATTGATGATTTGTTGATCAAGCGTTACCACCGCATTATGGCGTTTGGTTCTTTTGCCGAGGAAACGGTCAAATAATGGACGAAGTCAGAGTTGTAGGCTGATGGGTGATTGTGGCCCATAGTAATCTTGAACAGGTTTTTATCAATAAAAAAACTGAAACTCAGTCTGCCTGCCATGCTGCAAACAGGGTTTTTGTGGCATATAGTGGAGGTGTCGATTCTCATGTTTTGCTGTATTTAAGTGCAACTTCAAGTTTTAGGGATAAAATTACTGCTGTATATGTAAACCACGGTTTGCAAGAACAGGCAAGCAGCTGGGCAGAGCATTGTGCTAGCAATGCCCATCAACTTGGTATCGGTTTTCGTGAATTATCAGTAGATGCACAGCCAAGAAAGCGGGAAAGCCCAGAAGAAACTGCCCGAAATGTGCGTTATCAGGCTTTGCAATCATTGGTGGAAGATGATGATGTACTGCTGCTTGCCCAACACCGGGAAGATCAAATGGAAACTGTTTTATTACAGTTGTTTCGTGGAGCTGGATTGGCTGGTCTTTCTGGAATGCCTGAAAAAATGGTTTTTGGAAAAGGGTTTTTGTTAAGGCCATTAATCGATATTTCCAAACAAGAAATCAGGAGTTATGCTGCACTGCATGAATTGCACTGGATTGAAGACCCAACCAATGAATTGAATGACTTTGACCGGAATTATTTGCGTAATGAAGTTATTCCATTAATCGGAAAACGCTGGCCGTCAGTTGATAGGACAATCAGTCGTTCAGCCCGCCATTGTGCCGGGGCAAATCAATTAATCAACGAGATAACTGGGCAACGCTGCTCCCCAATTCTTAGTGGGAACCCTAGTATACTATCGATCGCCGAATTGCAAAAACTAGGGGATCTTGAAAAGCCCCTGGTAATCAGAAACTGGTTATATAAATTAAACAATAAAATGCCTTCCGAGCAGTTCGTTAAGCAAGTGTTTGAAGAAGTTATCAATGCACGAAGTGATAGATGCCCTGAATTACAATGCAGGGATTTATTGCTTAGGCGATTTAAAGGCAAAATTTATGCGTTGCCAGTACTGTCCGGCATTGATTCCGATAAAAAAATTTATTGGCCAAAAGATAAGGCTGAATTGAGTTTGGAAAAAAATGGTGTTCTGAAGCTTGATCGTTCAGCTTCTGGTATTAAGACGAAATACTGGCAGCAAGCAAAACAAATTGAGGTGAGTTACCGGCAGGGAGGAGAAGTGTTGCGTTTGCCAGGGCGAAAAGGTTCTCATAAACTCAAAAAATTGTTTCAGGAAGCCAGTATTTCACCTTGGGAAAGAGCCAGAATACCTCTTTTATATTTTGATAACGTTTTGGTCGCCGTTGGTGAACTTTGGGTAGCTGCCGAATATTACGAGGATCAAGGAGATTGCTGCAAATTGCAATGGCTGCGTTAAGCAGTTTTTTAAATTTTAAGTTATTGATACAACTTTTATTTTCATAAAAGTCATGAACAATAAATAAATGTTTATTACAATAGAAAGTTTTATTTCCGATTAGGTCGCTATTGCCATGTGCCAAACAGTTTTAACTTCATGACAAAATATATTTTTATTACCGGAGGGGTTGTATCATCGTTAGGTAAAGGGATTGCAGCATCATCTCTTGCCGCTATTCTCGAGGCAAGGGGATTAAATATTACCTTGACCAAACTGGATCCGTACATCAATGTTGATCCTGGCACCATGAGTCCTTTTCAACATGGTGAGGTTTTTGTTACCGATGATGGGGCTGAAACTGATCTGGATTTGGGGCATTATGAAAGGTTTTTAAGAACCACCATGACCCAAAAAAATAATTTTACTGCGGGACAGGTTTATGAAAATGTGTTGCGCCGGGAACGTAAAGGAGAGTTTTTAGGAGCGACGGTTCAAGTTATCCCTCACATCACTGATGAAATCATTCGACGCATCCATGAAAGCGCAGAAGCAAAGGATGTGGCCATTATAGAGGTTGGCGGAACAGTCGGAGATATTGAGTCTTTGCCTTTCCTGGAAGCTATCAGGCAAATGCAGATTGAATTGGGACATGATCGTGCATTGTTTATTCATTTAACCCTGGTGCCCTATATTACCTCTGCTGGTGAGATTAAAACCAAGCCTACCCAGCATTCCGTTAAAGAACTTCGTTCAATTGGTATTCAGCCCGATATTTTGATATGCCGTTCCGAGCAGCCTATTCCGGCGGGTGAACGTAGAAAAATTGCCATGTTTACCAATGTCTCAGAAAAAGCAGTTATTTCTGCGGTGGATGCGGATACCATTTACCGTATTCCGATTTTGCTCCACGGACAGAAACTGGATGACCTGGTGGTTGATCATTTTCGCTTGGATGTCCCACCGGCAGATTTGAGTGAATGGCAGGAAGTGGTTGAGGCTGCCACACATCCTGAGCGCGAAGTTAAAATTGCCATTGTTGGTAAATATGTCGATCATCTGGATGCTTATAAATCATTGAATGAAGCATTGATTCATGCTGGCTTTAAAACCCGAAGCAAGGTCAGAATTGCTTATATCGATTCTGAGACCATTGAAGATGAAGGTGTTGGTCGACTTCAGGATGCTGATGCGATTCTTGTTCCAGGAGGTTTTGGTGAGAGAGGTACGGAAGGCAAAATTTCCACGATTAAGTATGCTAGGGAAAACAAAATCCCTTATTTGGGTATTTGTCTTGGTATGCAGTTGGCGGTCATCGAATTTGCCAGAGATGCAGCAGGACTAGAGGGAGCACATAGTACAGAATTTTTGCAGACAACCCCACATCCTGTAATCGGCTTGATTACAGAGTGGATGGATGAGGATGGTCAGTTAGAAGTACGGAGCACGGATTCTGATTTGGGTGGAACCATGAGGTTGGGCGCTCAAAAATGTCGGGTTTTGGAAAACACTTTAGTATATGAACTTTATCAGAAGGATGTGATTAAAGAAAGACATCGGCATCGTTATGAGTTTAATAACCAGTATCTTGAACAACTAGAGCAAGCAGGAATGAGTTTTTCCGGGAAATCACTGGATGGGCGTTTGGTCGAGGTAATTGAAATACCTAATCATCCCTGGTTCTTGGCTTGTCAGTTTCATCCCGAATTTACCTCGACACCACGTAAAGGACATCCATTGTTTACAGGTTTTGTAAAAGCTGCATCAAAGCATGCACAAACACAGGAGCAAAAGCATGAAGTTATGTAATTTTTCGGCTGGACTTGATCTGCCTTTTTTCTTGATTGCAGGACCCTGTGTCATTGAAAGTGAACAATTAGCACTGGATACCGCTGGTGCTTTGAAAGAAATAACCAACAGCATGAAAATTCCTTTCATTTACAAATCCTCTTTTGATAAGGCAAATCGATCTTCACATGAAAGTTTTCGGGGTCTGGGCGTCGAACAGGGCTTGAAAATCCTGGATCAAGTGAAAAGCCAGATTGGTGTTCCGGTATTGACTGACGTCCATGAGGATACTCCGCTAGCTGAAGTAGCGGCTGTAGTGGACGTGATGCAGACCC
>JALXCS010000136.1:10738-16360 GCA_026990815.1 Methylomonas sp.
CGGCATTTTTGTGTCGCCAGACCAATTTTATTCAAAATGTGGCTAAACAAGGTATTCCGGTCAATATTAAAAAAGGCCAGTTTTTGGCCCCCTGGGATATGGTTCATGTAGTAAAAAAGGCCAAAGCAACCGGCAATAAGCAGATCATGGTTTGTGAACGAGGGGTATCGTTCGGCTATAATAATCTAGTTTCAGATATGCGTTCTCTTGCTGTCATGAGAGATACCGATTGTCCCGTGGTATTTGATGCGACCCATTCAGTGCAATTGCCTGGTGGTCAGGGGACATGCTCAGGTGGTCAACGTGAATTTGTTCCGGTCTTAGCACGAGCAGCGATGGCGGTTGGAATTGCCGGAATTTTTATGGAGTCACATCCAAATCCTGAACAAGCAAAAAGTGACGGGCCGAATTCTTGGCCTTTGCATCGAATGAAAGAATTGTTGGAAATTTTAGTTTCCATCGATCAAACAGTAAAATCCCAACCTTTGATAGAAACAACTTTATAGGAAAATAAATGGCTGAAATAGTAGATATTAAAGCAAGAGAAATACTTGATTCCCGCGGAAATCCAACAGTGGAAGCCGATGTTATTTTGGCATCCGGAATTGTTGGCAGTGCGATGGTGCCTTCTGGCGCTTCAACCGGGGAGCGAGAAGCTATCGAACTACGTGATGGTGACAAATCCCGCTATCTTGGCAAAGGTGTTTTAAAAGCCGTTGAGAACATCAAAACCGAAATCCGTGAAACCCTGATTGGGATGGATGCGGCGGACCAGACCGCAATTGATCGTAAAATGATTGAGTTGGACGGTACTGACAATAAGGCTCGTTTGGGTGCGAATGCTATTTTGGGGGTGTCCATGGCGGCCGCTCATGCAGCGGCAAAAGAAGGAGGTATCCCTTTATACAGGTATTTGAATACCACTGGTGATTTCAGTATGCCGGTTCCTATGATGAATATTATTAATGGTGGTTCCCATGCAGACAACAGCGTAGATTTACAGGAATTTATGATTTTACCTGTTGGCGCGCCAACTTTTCGTGAAGCGATTCGCTATGGCGCTGAAGTTTTTCATCATTTAAAAAAGGTTTTGACTGACCAGGGTATGACTACCACGGTGGGGGATGAGGGTGGTTTTGCCCCAAATCTGCCTTCTAATGAAGCTGCCATTAGTGTGATCTTGCAGGCCATCGAAAATGCCGGCTACAGACCTGGAGAAGATATCTATTTGGGCCTAGATGCAGCGAGTTCTGAATATTTTCAGGATGGTGTTTACAATCTGGCATCCGAAAACAAACAATTTAATTCAGAACAAATGGCTGATTTTTTTGTTGATTGGGTTAACAAATATCCAATTATCAGCATTGAAGATGGTATGGATGAAAATGACTGGGATGGCTGGAAATTATTAACAGAAAAACTGGGTGAGAAAATCCAGCTGGTTGGAGATGACCTGTTTGTTACAAACCCTGCTATTCTTAAACAGGGTATTGAAAAGCATATTGCCAATTCTATCCTGATTAAAGTCAATCAAATCGGTACCTTAACAGAAACCCGGGCGGCAATTGATATGGCGCATGATGCCTCGTATTCTGCGGTAATATCACATCGTTCCGGAGAAACCGAAGATACCACGATTGCTGATTTGGTCGTCGCTACTGCAACTGGGCAGATCAAAACTGGTTCATTGAGCCGTTCTGATCGTATTGCTAAATATAATCGTTTGATGAGAATTGAGGAAGAATTGGGCGAGCAAGCCCAGTATGCAGGCCGGAGTGCTTTCACAATGCTATAAATTGATTAAAGCAGGTTGGATAAGCAATGCATGCATATGATTGCATGTTTAACCTGTGGCAAAAAACCAGGAGGATTGGGAAATCAAACTGTTAATTGGTATATTAATCTTATTGACCTTACAGCTCCAGTACCGGTTATGGTTTGGGGATGGTAGTGTGAAGCAGGTTTTGCAGTATCAACAACGCTTAGCTGTCCTGAACAAGCAAGCCGAACAAAAACGCGAACGAAATGATGCGCTATATGCCGAAGTTCTGGATTTAAGAAAAGGAAAGGAAGCCATTGAGGAACGGGCTCGATATGATTTGGGAATGATCAAAAAAGATGAATCTTTTTTTCAGGTGATTGAATAAGTTTTCAATTAAAGGAGGGGCAGTGGGCAAACGTTTTGTGGAATTTTATGCGTTAGCTGTCTGTTTTGTAACAGTCGGCTGTTTGAGTATTGTCAGTGGCATGTTGATTTATACATTGATTGAGATTGCATTCCCGTCAATTGTTGCGCCACCACCTGTTTTGTATTCTCCGCCACCCGTTGTTGAATTTCAGCAAAACGGGACTAATACAGCGGTTGCGATTCCTTCTCCTGCTGAAGCTCCTGGAGCAATGGAGAAAACCAAACAGTTCCAGCAAATGGAAATTGAACGGATGAGGAAAGAGTCAGTCAGCAGTGTTATCAAATACATTGTTATGCTGCTGGTAGCTTCTATCGTTTTTTGGATACACTGGAACATTGCAAGCCAGGCGCGTGAAAAAAAATGATTGTCGGAATGTTGTTATGGAAGCTGTTTCTTTAGTATTTAAGATATGAATTCATCAGATAAATTCTGGGGGATTGTTCCGGCAGCCGGTGTGGGGAAACGTATGCAGGCCGGCAAACCGAAACAATATTTACCCCTGGCTGGCCGAACTGTTATTGAACATACTTTAAACCGGTTGCTTGACAGCGATGTTTTTGAGGCAATAGCTGTTGCTGTTTCTACGGAAGATCCCTGTTGGCCGGAACTGGAAATGTCCAAACACCCTAAAATACTAACTGCTGAAGGCGGTAAAGAAAGAGCTGATTCAGTGTTATCAGGATTAATTTATCTTGAAGACAGGGCATCTGATGAGGATTGGGTTCTGGTTCATGATGCTGCCAGACCATGTATTACCAGAGATGATATTTGGTTGTTGGTAACAATATTATCTAAGCACTCAACAGGGGGAATTTTGGCATTACCCAGTCATGATACTTTGAAAAATGTTGAAGCAAATAAAATAACTGAAACCATAGACAGAAATCAGATTTGGCGTGCATTGACGCCACAAATGTTTCGTTATTCCTTGTTAAAAAATGCCTTGCTTGACGCGGCTGAAAAAAATGCCACAGTCACAGACGAATCAAGTGCCATTGAATTACAAGGTTTACAACCAGAAATTATTTCAGGCAGGCCGGATAATATCAAAATCACCCGTCCGGAAGATTTGGCATTGGCAGAATTTTTTATGGGGCAACAGTGATAAGAATAGGGCAGGGCTACGATGTACACCGCTTCAAGCCTGATGGCGATATTATTTTAGGAGGCGTTAAAATTGACTATGAGCAGGGTCTTGATGCGCATTCCGATGGTGACGTGGTACTTCATGCACTTTGTGATGCATTATTGGGTGCTGCAGCTCTTGGCGATATCGGCAAGCATTTTCCTGATACCGACCCGGAATTTAAAGGAGCAGACAGCCGGGTGCTACTGAAGTATGTTTATAATATTTTGCTGAAACAGGGTTATACCCTGGTAAATGCAGATATTACCATTGTTGCTCAGGCTCCTAAAATGGCACCGCATATTGCTGCTATGTGCCAGAATATTGCTGCTGATCTTGGGTTGGAAGTAGATCAAGTCAATGTTAAAGCAACCACAACTGAAAAATTGGGTTTTGAGGGGCGAAAAGAAGGTATCGCTGTTCAAGCTGTTGTTCTGATCGAAAAATAACTTCTCAATATTTCATGGATGATGTGGAAGATTTTCCCTATGCATATGATAAACCATCGGCCCAGGGGATTATCCGGCTAAAACCTGAGGACTTTATTGTTCATGAGCAGCTTGGATTTGTGCCTGAAGGCCAGGGTGAGCATGTTTTTTTGGAAATTGAAAAACGTGCTGAAAACACCGACTATGTTGCCGAGCAATTGGCGAAATTTTCAGGTGTTGCCAAAAGAGATATTGGTTTCGCAGGGTTGAAAGACAGGTATGCCGAGACTACTCAATGGTTTAGTATTTGGTTGCCAGGTAGGAAAGAACCAGAGTGGGATAGTTTTGCAACCGACGATATAAAAATAAAAAAAATTGAAAGACATTGTCGAAAATTGAAACGGGGTGCATTGATTGGTAACCAATTTGTTATCACCGTCAGGGAGTGGCGAGGAGATAAAGCAGAACTAGTCAAACGATTGGAAACAATAAAACAACGAGGGGTGCCAAATTATTTTGGTGAGCAACGTTTTGGTCACGCCGGTCAAAATGTTTCAAAAGCACTGGAATTATTTCGAGGTGCCAAATTTAAAAGACATCAGCGGAGTATTTATCTTTCAGCGGCACGATCCTTCCTTTTTAACCAGATTTTAGCGCAACGAGTCAATAGCGGGAATTGGAATTACGCTATTGCAGGAGATTTGATGATGCTGAATCAATCAGGCAGTTATTTTAAAGCAGAAAATCTGGATGAAAGACTTATGCAGCGCTGCGCTTCTGGCGAAATTCATCCTTCCGGGGTTTTATGGGGTGAAGGAAAATCAGAGCTTGGCAGTGTTGCTTTTGAGATAGAACAATTTATCATCGGGAATTTTAGCGAATTGGCAAGTGGTCTTGAAAAAAAGGGATTAAAAAAGCAAAGAAGGGCGTTTCGAGTCAACGTCGATTCTTTGAGCTGGAACTTTGTGAATGAAAGAACTTTTGATCTAAAGTTTTTTTTACCTGCGGGAAGCTATGCGACTGCAGTGTTACGTGAATGTTTAAACTATAAAATGAAGGGTAATTAATGGATATTATACAGGCGGTTACACTTGCCTTACTGCAAGGGTTGACAGAGTTTTTACCGATTTCCAGCTCAGCACATTTGATTTTGGTGCCGGTTTTAACCGGTTGGGAAGATCAAGGCCTGGCTTTTGATGTTGCAGTACATATTGGAACCTTGACAGCGGTTGTACTTTTCTATCGTAAAGATTTAGTTGCTATCATTAGTGACTGGTTTGCATCGCTGTTTGGGAAACCTGCAACAGCAAATTCAAAATTAGCCTGGTATGTTATTTTGGGGACCATTCCAGTGGGTCTTGTTGGAATTTCATTGCCAGACGAGCTGAAGGAAATGCTTCGTTCTCCATTAGTTATTGCCGCAGCAACCATTGTATTTGCTTTGTTGCTTTGGTGGTCAGAAAAAACTGCAAAAGAACAGCGTACCGAAGTTATTTTACGCGATGCTCTTGTAGTAGGGCTGTTTCAGGCGTTAGCATTAATTCCCGGTACATCACGTTCCGGCATTACCATCACTGCCGGTCTAATAACGGGATTGAAGCGTGAGCAAGCCGCCCGTTTCTCATTTTTGTTATCTATTCCAACCATTGCTTTGGCCGGAATGCTGGTCACTGTGGATTTAATAAAATCCGCAGAACCAGTGCAATGGGATTTAATGGCCATTGGTGCGTTGATATCAGGCGTAGTGGCTTATTTGACGATAGGCTGGTTTTTAGGGTTACTAGAAAAAATTGGCATGATTCCGTTTGTCTGGTATCGATTATTCCTCGCTGTCTTCCTGCTTGCGGTATTTTGGAGCTAGTCGAAGCAATACATAAAC
>JALXCS010000136.1:16370-21479 GCA_026990815.1 Methylomonas sp.
CCGCCATCTCGTGCAGGTGCAGAGCAAAAAGCCAAAACATCCTGATGTTGCCGCAACCAAATATTAAGATTGTTTTTTAACACTGGAAAATTGTCAGATGAACGATAACCTTTACCATGGATGATACGCACACAACGGACGCCATCCTCGATGCAGAAATATAAAAACCTGAGTAACTGTTGCTTGGCGGCGGCACTGGTTAAACCATGCAGATCAAGTTCGTTGGCCATGCCAAAATGGCCTTTTTTGAGTTTTTTCAGAATATTTTTTTGCAGGCCCGGACTAATAAAAGACATTCGGTCTTCATTGCTCAATCGTTCAGTTTCATGAAAACTGTCATGCAGGAAGTTTTCTTCGAAATCAATTGGTTTGGAGTGGGGGGGTGGTTTCGGTCTGGAATTGCCAGTCATCCGGCTATTTTTAACCGGGGTTACTTTTCCGACGGCTTTCCGAAAAAGTTCAATATCATCTGGGTCAGGTATTTTTTTTGTCACGTCAATTGTCTATCCCGCTAGTATTTTTGCTATCATGTACAACAATCTTAATGTATGTAACGAAAAACAATATAGAATTGATTGGTTTTTAAGCATTAAATTGAAAACTGTAATTATGCCGAAGCACTAATAAATAACACAATATTAATTCTAATGCTTTTTTAAAGATACCAGAGAAAAAATGCATATACTTTTAAGCAATGATGATGGCTATTTGTCGGAAGGGCTTAATGCTCTGGCTGCAGCATTGGCTGCGCATGCTGAAATAACGGTGGTTGCGCCTGATAGGAATCGTAGTGCTGCCAGTAATTCTTTGACACTTGAAATGCCGCTTAGAGCAAGTAAGGCAGAAAATGGTTTTATTCGCGTTGATGGTACGCCAACAGACTGTGTGCATTTGGCGATTACTGGTTTGCTGGAACAAGAGCCGGATATGATTTTTGCTGGCATTAATCATGGTGCAAACATGGGTGATGATGTGTTGTATTCTGGTACAGTAGCTGCCGCAACTGAAGGTCGTTTTTTGGGGCTACCGGCCATTGCAATTTCATTGGCAGGTAGTGAAGCTAAACACTTTGTTACAGCTGGTCAGGTTGCGGTTCAGTTATTAAAGCAATTGTTGGATAATCCCTTACCGAAAGATACTTTACTGAATGTTAATGTACCTGATCTACCTTATGAGGACATTAAGGGGTTTCAGGCTACCCGCCTGGGTCAGCGGCATAAGGCCGAGTCAGTTATTAAAGCTGAGGATCCTCGTGGTCGACCTATATACTGGGTTGGTCCTGCCGGACCGGAGCAAGATGCAGGACCAGGGACTGATTTTTGTGCAATAAGAGAAAATTATGTTTCTGTTACACCTTTACAACTGGATTTAACGCGTTATCAAAGTCTGGATAAAATAGCAAAATGGTTACCTTAAATACGATGATAAAAAACCCGAGAATACAGGGTATCGGCATGACTTCGCGCCGGACCAGGGAACGGATGATTGACCGATTACGGGTGCAAGGAATTAGGGATTGCAAGATCCTGGAAACTTTGCGTAATACGCCAAGACATATTTTTGTGGATGATGCGTTGGCAAGCAGAGCCTATGAAGATACGGCCTTGCCTATTGGATACAATCAAACTATTTCGCAGCCCTATATCGTTGCCAGAATGACAGAATTGTTACTGGAAACAAAACCAAATATGGATAAAGTGCTGGAAATAGGTACTGGCTGTGGATATCAAACAGCAATTCTTGCTCAACTGGTGGGTTATGTTTATTCGGTAGAGAGAATAATGCCTTTACAAAAAAAGGCCAAACAACATTTATATGATCTGCGTATAAGAAAAGTCGATTATTTACATAGTGATGGCGGTTGGGGTTGGCCGGAACATGCACCTTATGATGGTATTCTGGTCTCGGCGGCTCCAGAGGAAGTTCCAGAATTATTATTGGAACAACTTGCGCCAGGAGGAGTTATGATTATTCCAGTAGGTGGGTCTAGATCACAGGAGTTACACCGTATTACTTATACCAAAGAAGGTTTTCAAGTAGAAGTCCTGGAGCCGGTCAGCTTTGTTCCTTTTTTGTCAGGCGGGGTTAGCTGATTTATGTTCCGAAAATTATATGATAAGGCTTTGACATGGGCAAGGCACCGTCATGCTCCGAAATATCTATTTGCTTTGAGTTTTGCAGAGTCTTCTTTTTTCCCGGTGCCACCTGATGTCATGCTTATGCCAATGGCTCTGTCGCAACCAAAAAAAGCCTTTTCTTTTGCATTGTTGACGACTATTGCCTCGGTTTTGGGGGGGATGCTAGGTTATGGCATTGGATATTTTGCTTTTGATATTGTTTCTGAATGGCTGCACGGAACACATTATTGGGATAAGTATTTGTTGAGCAAGCAATGGTTTCAGGAGTGGGGTGTCTGGGCGGTATTTATTGCCGGTTTTTCTCCAATACCGTACAAGGTTTTTACCATAGCAGCAGGCGCGTTATCAATGTCACTATTACCTTTTACTATTGCCTCATTTATAGGACGAGGTACTCGGTTTTTCATAGTTGCGATGCTGCTAGCCTGGGGCGGGGAGCGTTTGGAATCTTCGCTGCGTGTTTATATGGATCGTATAGGTTGGGCAACTGTAGCACTTGTTATCATTGGGGCAGGGATATATAAATTTGCCTGACAATTCCGGTTTTTTTTCATATTTAGGCTATAGTTTATTTTTAAGGTGCAACTTAACTTTCGGTCGAATCAATCTAATTCAATTGGGGTTTTGATGACATTTACGTAAGCTTGTACTGAACGATTTTTCATGTCGTGTTAAAGTTTCAATCAACAAACCATTTGGCCAATGCGTAATGATTCAAGATAGAAAAGAATTTAGAAAAAATTTAACATCCAACGGCAGTATTTTTCTGGGTGGTGAAAAACTGGACTTCAAGGGTTATGATATTTCAGTCCGTGGTATGCAAATTGAAATAACCCCGGGCACGTTAGTTCAATCCGTTAGCGATGTTTCACAAATCATTGAATCCAACAATACCGCTGAGATTTATGTTGAAGAATTAGGGTTGACTGGCGATGTTGAACTGGTTTGGGTGCGAGAAGAGGATGGTAAAATCGTCATGGGTCTCGAATTCCGGGATGTCATGCACAATGCTGGCAAAATGTGGCGCAAGCGCAGGTCGTACCGAAAAAAATTACAAAAAGTAGGTTCACTTTTTATTCAGGGTCTTGAAATTGATTTTGAGTGCCTGGATTTTTCTGTTGAAGGTATGCGATTGCAGATAGTTGAGCCTGAAAATGTAAAGATTCAGGCTGGTTCTGATGCTAAGGTTGTGTCAGACAAGTTAAATCTTGAGGCAATGGCTAAGGTAATTTGGGTTAACCGAAATGAAGATGATGATGCAATCTATCTCGGTTTGCGTTATTTGGAACTAAATTAACATGTAATATCAGGCGGTTGCCAGCAATAGATCCAGTTCCTTACTGGTTTCCAATGCGTGTAAATCATCAAAACCGCCAACATGATAATTATTAATATATATTTGTGGCACCGTCCTGCGCTTGGTGCGCTGCATCATTTCTTCCCTTAATTTTGGATCAGTATCGACATTAAGTTCTTTATAATGTGCTCCTTTTTTGTCTAGCAGCCTTTTGGCCATGATGCAGTAAGGGCAGATTGTAGAGGTGTAAATGAGAATATCAGGCATTTATTTAAACTAAGTTAATATATTCTAATAATAGACTATTTTACAAAACTATCCTTTTTTGTTCAATCTTCAAAGCTTTTTCCAGAGTAAATATTAGATATTCAGCTGCCTGTTGCATTGTTTCAGCAAAAGAAATAATTCCATCTTCATGACCCAGCATGGAAAAAACCCCACCAGTACTGAATTTCGGGGTACAGATAAGTTGTGATACTGCTTGGGCCATTTCAGGTGTACCGTAAGCTATATTTTGTTCAGTATAAGGTAGTTCCAGTTCCCTGGTATTATTCCAGATAGTCGGGCAATGGCCATGAATAATAGCCTTGGTTTCTGATTTTTCAAGATATACACTGGCATGAGTTAAGGCTTCAGAAGACGGTTTACAAGGACCTTCAGATATGATTGAGTTTGTTGCAGGGTCAGCAGAAACAACAATACAAATATCCTGTTTGCTTAGCGGGTCAAGGTGACCAGTTTGGGTGCCGCTGATAAGAAACGAGCCGTTTGTATGTACCAAACGCTGACTGATATTACCAAAACCTAAACCGCCATATCGATCCGGGTCTTGGCCTATCAATTCGAGTTTTATCATAATGCTTCGCCAACTATTGAGATCAGAAAAATCAATCGTCGGCGGTAGCGGTTTATCAGTGTGCTCCAGGTGATATTTTATTACACCTTCTTGTTCGGTCATGTTTCATAAGGTTGTAAGTGACTAATAATAAAAGCCTACCATTGCTTCCTAAAAATGTCACAGCATAATTTTTAATGTCTTACCATTCAATTCTTTCCACACCTTCAAAATTGAGAGTACTGCCATCAGCCATTGTGACAACGCCTGAAGTATCTTCATTAAATTCAAAAGCAGTAGCTCCTTCTGCGGGAGTAAGTTCTTGACCATCTACTGTGACTGTCCAGGGGTTATCTGAAGCGGTACTATTATTAGCATCCAAATGGATGGTATCCGTCCAGCCTTGTCCACCATGAAATTCATCATTACCATTTCCTTCGCCAAAAATGAAAGTATCAGTACCTTCATCACCAAAAATATTATCATTACTACTTGAACCGGTAATTGTATCGTTACCGCCACCGCCGTGAATTTTATCGACATTATTAAGTGTAGTGTTACTGAAATCGAGGGTACTGCTGCGCCAATCATTGACAATATCATTGCCGCCTGCGTCAATGGTTTCAATGGAATTGGAGGCGTCAAAATTACCGGCGAGATTGATGTTGCCATTTCCAGTGCCGCGGGTAATGGCGTCTTGGCCATCTCCGCCTTGAATAAAATCATAGCCATCGCCTTCGTTCTGGATAAAGGTATCATTACCAGCGCCGCCGTTTAAGGTATCTTGACCGGTATCGCCATAAATGGAGTCATCGCCAGCAGTACCGGTAATGGTATCA
>JALXCS010000137.1 GCA_026990815.1 Methylomonas sp.
TATTAGCCGGTGTTCGTGAGTATCCTGCACGGGTGAAATGTGCAACTTTATCTTGGCATACCCTGGATGCTGCGCTTAAAAATAAGGAAAAATCCATTTCAACAGAATAGTTTTTTATCAATTCTGTGCTAAAAAATGATGGGAAGGTTTTTGTTTTATATGACGAAAATTTTCAGCAAGCCGAGAGCTTATCAAAACAACTGGGAATTCCGTTAATTACCCTGAATGAGATTGATGATCTTAAAGAGGGATTTTTTCTTGCTTGGCGCGATAACCGATTAGCACTTTTTGATATCAAATCGCAAAAAAAAGGCTTGAGTGTTGAATTTGATATTCGTTGCAGGGAACAAGCTTCCTGGCCTGCGCCTAAAACAGGGGTATTGGCTCAGGCATTAGGAAAAAAAACCAAAACAGTTGTCGATGCAACAGCAGGTTGGGGGCAGGATAGCTTTCATATTTTTCGGATGGGCTATCAAGTTGTAAGTGTTGAGCGTTCTAAAATCATGGCGGCATTATTGAATGATGGTTTTACAAGGCTGGAAAGCCAGAATTGGATGCAGCAATTGAATTTAAAATCGCCAAAAATAATGACAGGTAATGCCATAGAAATTTTACAAAACATAGAACATATCCCTGATTGCATCTATCTTGACCCTATGTTTCCTGCCAAAAGAAAAAAATCAGCTTTGGCTAAAAAACCCTTGGTAGTTTTAAAAGCTATAGTTGGTGAAGATGAAGACAAAAAGGATTTGTTTGCTTGCGCTTTACGAGTAACGGCCAGGCGGGTTGTTGTGAAAAGTCCCAATTATGCTGAACCATTAGACGGCAAGCCAGATCAAAGTTTTGCTGGTAAATTGGTTCGTTACGATGTCTATTTTAAAAAATAAAGAGAGTTAAAATGTCTGAGTGGGTTGATGTTATTGACCAGAATGCACTTGCAGATGACGAGCATATGGTTATTGATGTCGATGGTACCGAAGTTGCCGTCTTTAAACTGGATGGAAAATTTTATGCCATTGAAGATGTTTGTACGCATGATGGCGCGGAAATAGCGAGCGGTGAATTGGATGGGGATGAGATTATTTGTCCAAGACATGGCGCTCGTTTTTGTATCAAGACTGGCAAATTCAAATCACCACCTGCGTATGAGGATATAGCTTGTTTTCCAGTAAAAATAGAAGAAGGAAGGGTTAAGATTAGAGATAATCGTTGGGACTAAAAATCTTCTGCTTGGCGGGAAAACGATAAGGCGTTGCCTGTGTGTGTTGTGCAACGCCTTAAACAGATTTATTCTGACAATTAATTAAAGCATACCTTTGATTTGTTTGAATTTGTCAGCTGCTTTTTTCAAATGCTGTTTAGCTACTTGCTGATCTTCTGCTTTCAGTTCTTTACGCGCTGCTTTTAAATGATTTCTGCCACGAGACACATTGGCCGAAACTTTGTCACTTGCATTGATTTCCTTGCAATAAACCATAGCTTGTTTGACAATAGGAACAATGTCTTTACCTTCATGACCTGAGTCAATGGCATCTTCCGCTTCTTTTATTTTTGCTAAAACGGCATCAATGGCGTCTGCAGGAGCAAAGACTTTTCTTCCTTGTTCATAAGCGACGGCTACAGAAGAAATGCTGCCCAAAGCTAAAGTCATCGCTAGGGCTACAAATAGTTTTTGAATAATATTCATAATGTTAAACCTCATGGAGTGTTGTTAGAATTTTTTCAGTTTGCCCCGATGTTGGTTTGCTACACATCGAAACGGCAAATATTGTATCATAAAAGAAAACCTGACCTAATCCCCGGCGATTAATGGTGAAGTCCCTAAACAAAGTATGTTAACGAATTCCGGGGTGAATTGACCCTAAATATTATCAACCTGAGTTACATTCAGAAATAAAATTTTCATGCGAGAAATAAATCCAATTACCCAAAAAATAGCAGCCTTAAAAAGCCGTACCGATGAACTTAGGAGGTATCTTTGACTACGATCAGAAAAGTGAGCGTTTGGTTGAAGTATTAAGAGAGCTGGAAGATCCTAGGATATGGGATAACCCTGAACAAGCACAGGCTTTGGGAAGGGAGCGTGGACAACTTGAAGCCATTGTAGAGACCATCAATGAATTGGATAATGGCTTGTCAGATGCAGCCGAAATTCTGGAAATGGCGGTTGCAGAAAATGATGAGGAAACAGTCAATTTGGTCGTTGCTGATCTTGATAAATATGCAGCGAAAGTTGCCAATCTTGAATTTCGGCGCATGTTTTCCAAGGAAATGGATGCCAATAATGCATTTTTGGATATTCAATCAGGGTCGGGTGGCACCGAAGCGCAGGATTGGGCACAAATGATCGAAAGAATGTACCTCCGCTGGGGAGAGCGTAAGGGATTTAAAACTGAATTGATTGAAGAATCACAAGGTGAGGTAGCTGGCATCAAAAGCGCAACCATTAAATTTACCGGTGATTATGCTTTCGGTTGGCTGCGTACTGAAACCGGCGTCCATCGCTTGGTCAGAAAATCCCCCTTTGATTCCGGTAATCGCCGCCACACATCATTTGCTTCGGTTTTTGTGTCTCCCGAGATTGATGATGATATTGATATTGAAATCAATCCGGCCGATTTGCGAATTGATGTTTATCGAGCAAGCGGTGCGGGTGGGCAGCATGTCAACAAAACTGAATCGGCGGTGAGAATCACCCATAATCCTTCTGGCATTGTGGTGCAGTGTCAAAATGACCGCTCGCAACACAAAAATAAAGATAATGCGATGAAGCAATTAAAATCCAAACTCTATGAGATGGAAATGCTCAAACGTAATGAAGAACAACAGGCATTGGAAGATTCCAAATCCGATATCGGTTGGGGTAGTCAGATTCGATCCTATGTTTTGGATCAATCAAGAATCAAGGACTTACGAACTAACGTGGAAACAGGAAATACCCAGGCTGTACTCGATGGTGACCTCGATCAATTCATCGAAGCCAGCTTAAAAAGCGGCCTATAATTCCCCCCCCAACTTCTCCCTCTCCTGATGGAGAGGGCAGGGGTGAGGAGATTAAAAACAAAATTTAATTACTTAGACATTTAAAAATACATGACAGAAAACGCTCAGGACGAACAGGAACAAATCAGACAACGACGGGAAAAATTAAAAAACCTGAGAGAGTCAGGAGTCGCCTTTCCAACCGATTTTCGCCGTAATGTGGTTGCTGGCGAATTGCTTGCAGATTATGGCGATAAGACCAAAGAAGAACTGGAAGCTGAACCGATTCGGGTGAAAATCGCTGGACGCATGATGACGCGCAGAATCATGGGTAAGGCCAGCTTTTGCCATATTCAAGATATGTCGGGAAAAATTCAGCTTTATGTGACGCGCGATACTTTACCAGAAGGTTTTTATAACGAACAGTTTAAAAAATGGGATATTGGCGACATTATTGGCGCTGAAGGCACCTTGTTTAAAACCAAGGTAGGCGAATTAAGCGTTAAGGTTGATGACATCCGTTTGTTGACCAAAGCGTTACGGCCATTGCCGGAAAAATTTCATGGCATTGCCGATCAGGAAATCAAATATCGGCAGCGCTATCTTGATTTGATCATGAGTGATGAGTCCCGTAAAACCTTTGTGACGCGTTCAAAAATCGTTAGTTATATCCGCCGCTTTCTTGATGAACGACAGTTCATGGAAGTGGAAACCCCGATGATGCAGGTGATTCCAGGGGGAGCAACAGCCAGACCTTTTACGACGCACCACAATGCTTTGGATATGGGCTTGTATTTACGAATCGCTCCAGAGCTTTATCTGAAAAGACTGGTAGTGGGTGGTTTTGAGCGGGTCTATGAAATTAATCGCAACTTTCGGAATGAAGGCTTGTCAACGCGGCATAATCCTGAATTCACCATGCTGGAATTTTATCAGGCTTATGCGGAATACCATGATTTGATGGATTTGACCGAACAAATGCTGCGAGGTATAGCTGAGGAGGTTATTGGTTCGACCAAGGTGAACTATCAAGGCGAAGAATATGATTTTGGCAAACCTTTTGATCGAATGACCGTTGTCGAATCTATTTTGCATTTTAATTCGGAATTAACTGAAGCAGATATCAATAACCGGGATTCTGCGGTAAAAGTGGCCGAAAAACTCGGTATTCCAATTAAAGACAGTTATGGTCTGGGCAAAGTACAGATTGAAATATTTGAAAAAACTGTAGAAAATCGACTGATGAATCCAACCTTCATTACTGCTTATCCTGTTGAAGTCTCGCCGTTAGCCAGAAGAAATGACCAGGATCCTCATGTTACCGATCGTTTCGAATTTTTTGTTGGTGGTCGTGAAATTGCCAATGGTTTTACAGAGTTGAATGATGCTGAAGATCAGGCCGAACGGTTCAGAAAACAGGTGGAAGAAAAAGAAGCGGGTGATGATGAAGCGATGCATTATGATTCAGATTATATTGCTGCGCTGGAACATGGCATGCCACCAACAGCAGGCGAAGGCATTGGCATAGACCGGTTGGTGATGTTGTTTACTGATTCGCCTTCGATCAGGGATGTCTTGTTGTTTCCTCACATGCGGCCACAAAACAAACAATAAAAAATGACACAAAAAGCCCCGCCAAAAGTACCAGGTGCTTGGCCCTTGCTTGGCCACATGCTGAAATTCGGCAAAAATCCGTTTCGATTTATGATGGAACTTCGCAACAATCTTGGCGAAATTGGCGAATTCCGCATGTTCCATCAAAAGATGGTGTTGATGACCGGGCCGGAGGCTAATGAGGCTTTTTTCCGCGCTCCGGATGAGCAACTGGACCAAAGTGCTGCCTATAAAATCATGACTCCGATTTTTGGCAAGGGCGTGGTTTTTGATGCGCCGCAGCATAAAAAAGATCAGCAATTAAAAATGCTGATGCCGGTATTGCGTGATAAACCGATGCGGACTTACGCACAGGTGATTGCCGGTGAAGTTGAGGAAATGACCAGGGACTGGGGTGAGCAAGGCGAAATTGATCTGTTGGCATTCATGAAGCAGCTGACTATTTATACTTCCAGCCATTGTTTACTAGGGCATGAATTTCGCTACGAACTCAATGAAGAATTTTCCAGGATTTATCATGACCTGGAAAAAGGCATCAATCCACTAGCATTTGTATTTCCCTATTTGCCATTGCCGGTTTTTCGCCGACGGGATAAAGCCAGAGTCCGGATTGAAGAACTGGTCACTGAAATTATTGCCAAACGCGCAAAAAAATCCAGCAAACCGGAAGATGCATTTCAAATGCTGATTGATGCACGGTACGACGATGGCAGCAAATTGAGCGCACATGAAATTACCGGCATGTTGGTCGGCGCTATTTTTGCAGGGCATCATACCACAGCAGGGACGGCTGCCTGGGTACTGATCGAATTATCCAAACGCCCCGACATTTTAAAATCAGTCATTGATGAACTGGATGATTTGTTTGGCGAAGCTGGCGAAGTGACGTTTCAGGAGTTGCGAAAAGCCGAAAAATTAGAAAATGTCATCAAGGAAACCCTGCGCTTGCACCCGCCACTGATTTTTTTGATCCGAAAAGTGATGAAAGATCTGCACTTTAAGGATTATGTGATCAAGGCAGGAAAATATGTTTGCACTTCACCCAGAGTTTCGCACCGTATCCCGGAAATTTTTCCCAACCCAGAAGTGTTCGACCCGGATCGTTACAATCCAGATCGTCAGGAGGACAAAATTCCTTTTAGCTGGATTGCTTTTGGCGGTGGTCGCCACAAATGTAGCGGCAATGCTTTTGCAATGTTGCAAATCAAGGCCATCTTCAGCTTTTTGTTAAGAAAATACACGTTTGAACTGGTGAGTCCTCCTGAAGCCTATCAAGATGATTTTGAACAAATGGTGGTGCAACCCAAAGAGCCCTGCCTGGTGCGTTATCGGAAGAGGGAAGCGGTCGTTGAAAATGCTACAGAGCAGAAGCTGGCGATGGAAAAAAAAACCGATCAGCGGCAGGAAGAAGTCATCCAATCTATTCAGGTAAAAGTGGATTACGATTTATGTCAGGGCCATGCAACCTGTATGACTGAAGCGCCAGAAATTTTTCAGGTGGATAAGAAGGGGATACTAACTGTGTTGCAGGAAAACCCACCGCAAGAATTGCTTGAAAAAGCAAAAATGGCAGAAAAATACTGTCCGACCAAAGCAATCAAAATAATAACCAAAAAGTAGAGATATCCCTCATGGCGCAATATCCAAGAGCAGAACTGGAAGAAATGGTAGAACGCTGGCTGGCTGCCAATCGCAACGCCGAAAAAGAAGGAAACTGGCCAAAATATTTAGGCGCGATGTATACCGATAATGCTGAATACCGCTGGAACATGGGACCCAATGAAGAATTTGTCGCCCGCGGCAGAAAACAGATTGAAGAATGGGCGCTGGGCGCGCAAATGGAAGGTTTTGAAGAGTGGCGTTATCCCTATCACCGGATTTTAATCGATGAAAAGCAAGGCGAGGTGATTGGCTTTTGGAAGCAAATCGCGCCAGCCAAACGTGAAGATGGTTCCAATTATGA
>JALXCS010000138.1 GCA_026990815.1 Methylomonas sp.
GGTCTGGGCATGCTGGTTGAACAGGCCGCGGAAGCTTTTTATTTGTGGCGAGGCATCAAGCCCGATACCAAATCTGTCATACAAAAATTGCAGACTTCACTAAAATAATCATGAGCCTCAAAACCTGAAGTTACGAGCAGGATTTCGAGGTTCCTAAATCATGGATATTCGGGTTAATTTAATACGTGCTTGATAAATGTTACGCCAACACCAACAAATCCGATTGTTGTTATGACAAAACTGATGGCGGTAAATATTCGCCAGAATTTTTTATCCCAAAACTCCGGGTCAAAAGAGGCAACAACGAAAACACTCGGGTTGGTAAAACCACCAATAGCGACACACCAACAAGCAAAAACAGGAAGTTCAATACCCGAACCATAAAAAGCAAGATTAAATAATGCCATCAGAGCAAAATCAACATGCGCTCTGATCATGGTTTTGTAATCGACCAAAAATTTTTCATCGACTCCCTCAATGGGAAACCACCTGGCAAATGTCATCAGCCATGCAGATAAGATTAATGCAGTCATACAGGCAACTGCGCCCACTAATAAAATTTCCATTGTTGCTTCTCCCGGGTTGTTATTTTTTGAAAAAGAGTTGGATAGTGTTGATATTCTTCATTCGTTCATTTTTTGAAATGTTGATTAAGATGTTCTTCATAAGCAGATTTGATCCAGCTTGTATCTCCTGCGATCACATTATCAGCATGAAAAGTCGGAATTTGATTGCGGATACTTAAATAATTATTTGTCATGATGAGCGGTTGCAGAACATCATCAATATGTTGTGCATTTTTCAGGACGACGCCTTGACCTAAATCACTCTTTTTCAGGTTTGATGTTGTCGCGATCATGAAATTATTGGCTGGAACCCGTCCTCCTTCGCCGTATTCTTCGGTAATAACAAATGTTTTTTCATACAAAAGAACCTGATCCAGCCACTTGACTAATGGCGCAGGCATATTGAACCACATAATGGGCATGATGTAGATGATAGTGTCTGCCCATAATAGCTTTTCAAGTTCCCTGTCCATATTCAAGGTGTCTTTGGTGACATCTGAAATTTTGATTTTATGTCCTTTTTTGGAAAGGTTTTTTTCGGTCAGATAGGCAAGAAAACCATTAAGTTGGCCCTTGGCGTCAAAAATTGAGTATCCGGCAGTAACGAGTAATGTTTTTTTCATTGTTTTTCCTCTTTGTTAAGTTCGTTTATTGATAAATTATTTAAGCCAGTAATTCAGGATTCTTTTGTAACCATCTGTCAGCGGCTTCATCTGCGGTTTTATTTTCACGGTTTATCGCATAATCCAGTTCTGCAACAATTTTGTTAGATAACCTGATTCCCTCAAGCTGTTTAATTTCATCTGTTGAAAACAATTTAGCCAATTTATCCTGCCTGGCCAGAAGCACAGCTCTGTCCTTTTCTCCCAGCAATCCTTCAGGGTCAGTCAATTCACGTATTTTGTATTTTTTGTGTAAAAACTGGGGATGCCAAAGTGGGGCAACAACCCAACGCTTTTCAGCGACAGCTTGTTCAAAAGCGTTAACACATTGTTCTTGTGTTCCGGTCAAAAACTGATAACCAGCTTCTTTCAGGTGATATTCATTCATCATTTTGATAGAGAATCGCGTGATCCCTGCGCCCGATCCAATACCCTGAATGGTGGGTGTCATTTTTTCAAGAACAGCAGGTTTCAACAGATCACTGATGGTGGATATCTCGGATTCTGGCACATAGTTTGGCACACCCCATAAAGCATATGGCTGATAATGCAATCCCAGCTCACAAGTTGGCGTGACTTCTTCAACGTTCTGTTTGTATGCCCCATGACTAAAAGGCAGCCAGGCTGAGGCAATCATATCTATTTCATCTGAGCGTAAACGTTCAAAGTTTTCCTGATGAGGATAATAGCTTCGCACCACGGTAAAGTTCATTTTTTGCAATATATTGGCAATAATGGCTCCCGTTGCTTGATGAAAGGAGAGATCCGTTACGCCCAGTCTTACCATTTTATCTTTGGTTTTAACATAGCTGGTTATTTTCATCATTTTGTTACCCACATTCGTTTAATGATTAAAAACACGCGGCGGATTGGTTGGGGCATCACCTTGCTTTAAAATCCATTTTGCAATGTCATCTTTGCGCATGAAAATCACACCTTTGTGCTGTTTAGCGTAAGTAATAAAATTATCCAGTGCTTTGACTCTTGCTGGTGTTCCCGCCAGCCGATCATGAGCACTGATAGACATCATTCGTCTACGGGTCTTACCTTCCTCGTACAGCACATCAAACTCATCTTTAAGCTCCTGAGTATAGGCAGCACCGGTCATTGCAGTACTCCCCAAGTAGCGAACAATGTCGTTATTGCGAAATGTGTAAGGCACCACGACAAAAGGTCTACCTTTTACAGGAATGAAGGAGGGTTCATCCCGTGATAGGTCATCAATGTGATAAATAAATCCAAGCTCTTGCAATATTTCAAGGGTTTTTGGCGAATGCCGCATCCAGAAAGCATTAAAGCCGATAGGACGAGTTCCTGTTATTTTTTCAATGATGTCAGCACTTTTGATATAAGATGCTCGTTCTTCTTCTGACATCGAATATTGGGGTGTCCATGTTTGCCCATGCCCTGATGCTTCATGCCCTCTAGCTACCACCTCTTTAGCCAATTCAGGATGTAGTTCAACAGCTCTACCAACCATATGCGAGGTGACTTTTATATTGTGCTTGTCCCAAAGATCAAGTAGTCTTGGTATGCCTTCATTCATACCGTACTGATACCAGGTAGGAGCAATAGTATCTGTGTATTTGTTATCTAAAGCAGGAAAAGGCCCGGGATCATTTGCATCCTGAGCTGTTGCTTCAAACTGCATGGAAATGGAAATGACCAATTGTGCATCATTTGGCCAGAATGGTTTTTGTTGGGATTCTTCTGCATAAGAACATACAGGTATAATCATAGACATTGGCAATAAGGAATTTTTTATAAAATGTAAAATAGTTTTGTTTTTCATTTTCTCTCTCATGAACTAATGTTTAGCTCTTGGTTGTCATATTTATTTTCAAACTGTATTTCAACTTTAAGTCCCTCCGGACCATCAATAAATACCTGATGTTCCTCATTTACAGGGATAGTTCTTTCAAAGAATTTTAATTTTTCATTTTTCAAGCGTTCTATCAATGAGGGATAATCAAGGCCAGAGAAAGCAATATGTTCAATTATTCCAGTTCCCGTATCAGTCGAATTATTTTGAGCGCCTAGGTATTCTGTTTGCCTATTATCAGTCAAATTTATTTCACTCAAATGAATAAGGGGTTTATTGCCACTCCAAAGCCAAGCTCCTGGGAATTCGAATGGTGGTCGATAACCTTTTTTTAATTCAAGAACCTGAATAAAAAAATCGACCATCTTATTTAAATTTTTGGTACGTAGAAGGATATGATTAATTGTGGTTGTCATTGATTTAGCTCCAATGCAAGTTTATTTCCTAATAGCTTAACGCTTGATCTAAGAAATGATAATTGCTTCAATTGTGAAATCATTATTCATTATTACTGAAGAATATGGCTGTAATTGATAATATGGAACTTTTTGTTCGGGTAGTGAAAGCTGGTGGTCTGGCAGCTGCAGGTCGTCAGATAGGGCTATCTCCGGCCAGTATGACAGCCCGAATTAATGCCTTGGAAGAACATTACAATACCCGGCTGTTACATCGCACCACACGCCGAATTTCTTTGACTGATGCCGGTCAACGGTTTTATGAAGCCTGTTTACGGGTTTTGGCAGAAGTTGAACAGGCTGAAACATTATTGAAAACAGACACTGAAACTTTATCAGGACAGTTACGCATTACTGCACCTTCAGATTTTGGCAGGCAATATGTAGCGCCTGTATTAGCCGAATTTGTCCAGCTTCATCCGGAAGTTTCGCCCTATCTAAACCTGACCGATGGAGTCATCAATCTAATCGAATATGGATATGATCTGGCGATTCGTTTTGGAAATTTACCGGACAGCAACTTGGTGGTTCGTCAATTGGCAGATAATCGCCGGGTATTGGTTGCATCACCCGGTTATCTAAAACAATATGGATACCCAGAATATCCTGATGATTTGGAACATTATTGTTGTTTGGTCATGGAGCGGCTTGGCGAACCATTGAATGAATGGAAGTTTCAGACCAATAAGGGCCAACAGGTCATTAAGGTAACACCGGCCTTGAGTAGTAATGATGGCGCAATCATTCGACTTTGGGCTTTACAGGGCCTAGGAATAGCGTACAAATCAATCTGGGATGTTAAGCAGGATCTTGAAGCGGGTTGTTTGCAAACGCTGCTTGATGATTTTGTTTTTGGTTTCCAATCCAGCGATACAGAAAAAACGGGACTCCAGTTTGTTTATCCTGATCGCCGGTTTATGCCAACGCAAGTGGTTGGGTTTATTGATTTTTTCAAGCGTCAATTAGAAGGAAAACCATAACGATTGAATTCACTTGACTGCAAAAAGTAATGTGGTGTGAAGCGGAATGAACCTTTGCAGTCAAGTTGAGCGATTTATCATGTTGATTTTCGCTTTCGTTTTAGACTGCGTGCCATCGCTTTGAATTCAGGAAGGTATTTAGTTTTGGTCTTTGCACCGACGATTCCTTGCATCAAAAGGTACGAATTATCATCGAACAGAATAACTTGATACACGGCGAGTGGAGTACCTGAACCAGAGTCTTCCGCATTGGCCAAAAGCTCATAGCCATCAAGGCCGTCAATTGTATACCCTTCACGTTCAAAAATACCCCATTTATAGCACACCATTTTTTGCGAATGGCTTCGTTGCAAAGTCTTCCAATAGCTTGCTATTGCAGCGACTTTGCGCCTAGCCCTTCACAAAAACTGGCACACTCTAAACGGAGCATTTTCAAACGTAAAAGGTATAATTGTGTTGGTTTTAGTAATTGAACTTATCTTCGTGTGCGCTGTTTGGAAAAGCCGCTGGACCGAAAACTGTTGCTTATTTTGGATTGGAACTTTCGACAGAGATTTAGCTGCAATGAATAATGGGTCTTCCGGTGACCTCATTGGAATGATGCCATCCTTTGTGTACATAAGCATCTTTCCAATGCTTCTTCGAATCAGTTTGAGTTTGCTGGAAGCGACAATCGTAAAACCAATCTCAGTGTCTGGGGTTGGTAATGCGGTGTTAATTGGCTTTGCGCTTAATAGGGTTAACTTGAGCTGGGAGGACAGTTTGTCTTTATGAGCTATCGGGAACGTGGCCGTGATCATTTTTGTTTCCTTGTCGTTGCCAAAGGCCAAGATCCATTTTGCAAACTGCATTCCGTAAGCTGTTTGCGTAACATAGAGCAGCACTCCAGAGTTCCCATTGATTTCGACATTTTCTCTATTGGCAAGAATTATGCCGCGCGCTTTAAATTGTTTGCCCGTAAAGCCCACGGGTAACTTCGGAAAATGGGCCGGGAATCGAAACAACCATTACTGACGATTGCATGTCCTGCTGCTGAAAACCGTAAAAGTTTTCGGCATCATCGAAGCCATCTGGTCTAACTAGCTTGATTCCAACTGCCGGGAAATTGATGTATTCGTCTTGGTTTTCAACTGGGTTTATCGTAGAGTTGGTTCCATGTTTCGATTGCTTTGGATTCCCTGATGTGCCAGCTTGTGATTCATCTTGATTCTGCGGTTTTGGTGTCTGTCCAGTTTCAAGTGAAGTGGTTTTGGAGGTATCAGCCTCAGTGCCGTAGCTGCAACACAAAACAAAGATGGTGATGAAAGATAGCAGTTGTTTTGTCATGGGGTATTTTGTTTCTGGATTAACATAGCTTGAAAGATAATGGATGGCTTTTGAGGTTTTAATATTTATTTATCTCAGCATGTAAAGCTCGAAACTCATCCGTCAATTTATGATTTGGCATGTAATGAACCAAGGGCATGGATTTGCTGTGTGATTCACGAACCTTTACCGAAGGAGAGATTCGGGATTCCAGCACCGGGTGTCCTTCAGAAACCAGTTCTTCCACCAATTGTCTAGGTAAATTTGCCTGGCTTTGGAATTGATTGACGATGATTCCCTCGACTTCAAGACTGCCATTGTGGTCAGCTTTGACCTCCTCCAATGTCTGTAACAAGGTGTACAAGGATTCTCTGGAAAAAGCGTCACAGTCAAATGGAATTAAACATTTGTCTGCTGCAATTAATGCGGAATGACTGTAAAAATTCAACAGTGGCGGGGTATCGATATAAATAGCGTCAAAACCTTCTAGCCGATCCAGTCCTTCGCGTAATTTGAATATTTTGTATTTTGATTCCAGTCTGCTTTGCAAGGGTTCCAGATCAGAATGTGAAGGAATAACAAATAAATTAGGATATGGCGTTTCGTGAATCAGCGGATCCAGCCCGGATTGTTGGCCGCCAAATAAACCTAAGCTCAAGGTGTTTTTAAAGAAGTTTGCGATGGTTTCATCTGCATCGCTCACTCTTTGGCCTAGCAGGTATTGAGTTGAATTACTTTGGATATCCAGGTCAACGACTAATGTTC
>JALXCS010000139.1 GCA_026990815.1 Methylomonas sp.
CCCATGAGCCTCAGCCAACTTGGAGGCCATAAGAAGTGTGAACTCTAGAGTATATGTGGTGTTCATTTTTTCGGATTAAAAATTATATACAAAAAAGTGGAAAAACCAACTATTTTTCACGACTGTAAAATTCACACCGCATTCCTATTTTTATAACCATAATCAATTCAATGTGTTACTGGGTTCGACCAGTCATTAATCTAGCTGAAGGTTCTACTTAATCAGGTAAATTTATAAAAAACTGAGTGACATTAAAAAAAACCGTTATTTATGAAATGCACCGAGAGTTAGGTGCAAAAATAGTTGCTTTTGCCGGGTATCAAATGCCGGTAAGTTTTCTTTCAGGTATTATCAAAGAGCATTTGCATACCCGTCAATATGCGGGTTTTTTTGATATATCCCATATGGGACAAATTAGCTTGCACGGGAAGCAGGGTGCAACAGCGCTTGAAAAACTGGTGCCAAGCAATATTCTAAACCTTCAAGAATCTAGACAATGTTATACGCTATTTACCAATGACCAAGGTGGTATTCTGGATGATTTAATCGTAAGTCATATCAGCCAAGATCATTGGATGCTGGTAGTCAACGCAGCTTGTAAACAGCAAGATTTTAGCTACCTTCAACACTATCTTTCTGATAACTGTTCAGTTGAATTACTGGAAGATAAATCCTTATTTGCTTTACAAGGCCCACTTGCTGCATCGATTATCAAAGAACTTCTTACAGAAGGGAGTGCTGAAATTCCCTTCATGGCAACTGCACGAGTTGCTATCGCAGAAATACCTTGCCAAATAAGCCGCTGTGGTTATACCGGTGAAGATGGTTTTGAAATTTCGGTAGCTAATCATCAGGCGGAAAAATTATCACGTATTTTATTGAAACAGGAATTTGTCGGACCCATTGGTTTAGGCGCCAGAGACTCACTACGTCTTGAAGCGGGATTATGTTTGTATGGTCATGATATTGATGCAACAACAACACCTGTAGAAGCTGGATTAAGTTGGGTCATTGACAAAAACTATTTACAGCCTAATGGAAAAAAACCTGAATTTCCCGGGGCGCAGAAAATTCTTGCAGAATTGCAATCGGGAACAAAACGCCAGCGTGTTGGTATTTTACCACTAGGACGGTCTCTAGTTAGAGAGGGTACTCATCTGTTCAATCAAAAAAATGAAGCTGTTGGTTATGTCACCAGCGGCGGTTTTGGACCCAGTGTCAGAGCCTCGATAGCAATGGGATATGTTGCGACTGAATATAATCAAGTAGATACCGAATTAACGGCTTTAGTAAGGAATCGTAATGTACCCGTAAAAGTCGCTGCGTTACCTTTTGTTCCCCATCATTATTTTAGGTCTTAAATCAGGAGAATCGTCTTGTCTGATCAGCAAAACCCTTCACTAGAAAAGCTGGAAATGCGGGGTGATTTCATTCGTCGGCATATTGGACTCAATACTCAACAGATCAAAGATATGCTGACATTTCTTGATTTGTCATCATTGGATGAGCTGACCGAAAAAGTCATTCCTGAGACAGTTTTGACCAAACAAGCTTTTGCGTTACGTACTAATTTCAGCGAACAAGCGGTCGCTGCCTATGTGAGGAAAATGAGCAAGCGAAATCAGGTGTTTGTTTCCATGATTGGCATGGGTTATTACGACACTATTATGCCGGCGGTGATCAAACGTAATGTTTTGGAAAATCCGGGTTGGTACACAGCCTATACACCTTATCAAGCGGAAGTCAGTCAAGGCCGGCTGGAGGCATTGGCAAATTTTCAGCAGATGATAATGGATTTAACTGCAATGGATTTAGCCAATGCATCATTGCTTGATGAAGCAACAGCCGTCGCGGAAGCAATGGCAATGTCAAAAAGGATTAGTAACAAGGACTCATTACTCTTTTTTGTTGATCAGGGTTGCCATCCGCAGACTATTGCAGTGGTGAAAACGAGAGCGGAACATCTAGGGTATCAATTATATATTGGTGATCCGCTAACTGATCTTGAAGGGTTATCTGTTTTTGGAGTGGTAGTGCAATACCCAAACTCAAGCGGGGAAGTCATCAACTTGCAAAATATTGCAGATCAACTTCATCAACAAGGTTCCTTTTTAACGGTAGCGGCTGATTTGCTCAGTCTGGTTTTGCTTAAACCGCCCGGTGAGCAAGGCGCCGATATTGTGGTAGGAAGCGCCCAGCGATTTGGTGTCCCGATGGGATATGGTGGTCCACATGCCGCTTATTTTGCAACGTATGACCAACATAAACGTGCCGTTCCTGGCCGCATTATTGGCTTATCGAGGGATAAGCGTGGCTTGCCAGCCTATCGAATGGCGCTACAGACGCGTGAACAACATATCCGTCGTGATAAAGCAACATCAAATATTTGTACATCACAAGCATTGCTTGCCATTATCTCTGGATTTTATGCCATTTATCATGGCAAAAAAGGATTGCAGCTCATTGCTGGCAGAGTGCATCGCTTTACTCAAATTGTTGTGCTTGGTTTGAAAAAACTAGGTTATACAATCACCAATCAGGTTTATTTTGATACTTTGACTTTGCTTGTGCCTGGCCAGGCGCGGCGAATTGCTGCTCGCGCTAGATCAATGCAAATTAATTTACGCATTGTTGATGCTGATACTTTGGGCATTTCACTCGATGAAACCACGACCCGTCAACATATCAATACCCTATTGAAAGTATTTTCACCCTACAGTCATGAAGGTTTTGATCTTGATCGTCTGGATAAAGAAGTTGAAGAATGTATTCCGGAAAACTGGCAAAGGACCAGTACTTTTTTAAGCCATCCAGTATTTGAACAATATCATTGTGAAACCGAAATGATGCGTTATATGCGTTGGCTGGCAAGGAAAGATATTGCTTTGGATCGGTCCATGATTCCATTAGGTTCATGCACAATGAAACTTAATGCGGCAACTGAACTTCAGGCGTTGTCATCTTACGAATTTAGTGCCATGCATCCTTTCGTACCTTTGGAACAGGCGCAAGGATATCAGCAATTGATTGAAGAATTGGAAGAGATGCTGTGTGTGTTGACGGGGTTTGATGCTTTTTCCATGCAGCCTAATGCCGGTTCGCAAGGCGAATATGCTGGTTTATTGGTGATAAAAAAATATTTGCAGTCAAAAAATCAAGGGCATCGGAATATTTGTCTGATCCCAGCATCTGCCCACGGAACCAATCCTGCCAGTGCCACGCTTGCGGGTTTGCAGGTCGTTGTAGTTGCTTGCGATGATCAAGGCAATGTCAGTGTTGAAGATTTGAAGAAAAAACTAGATGAGCATGGCAATAATTTAGCAGCTTTGATGATTACCTATCCCTCCACACATGGCGTTTTTGAAGAAGCATTCTGTGATATTTGCGCCATGATTCATGATGCGGGCGGCCAAGTTTATCTGGATGGAGCGAATTTTAATGCCTTGGTAGGATTAGGGCATCCCGGCCACTTTGGTGCTGATGTGGCACATATTAATTTACACAAGACCTTCAGTATTCCGCATGGCGGCGGGGGGCCAGGGATGGGGCCAATTGGTGTTGGTGCTCATCTTGCACCGTTTTTACCCGACCACCCGGTTATTGAAGGTGTCAATCCTGCAGCTGGTAATAATGAAACTATTGGTACAATTTCCACTGCCCCTTGGGGATCGGCTAGTATTCTTACGATTTCCTGGGCGTATATCGCCATGATGCGAGCAAGAGGTCTAAAGCGAGCAACCCAGGTTGCAATTTTAAATGCCAATTATATCGCCAAACGGTTACGGGATTTCTATCCGGTTCTTTATACTGGAAAAAATGGCATGGTTGCTCATGAATGCATTATTGATTTACGTGCCATTAAAAAATCGTCCGGGATTACCGTAGATGATGTGGCAAAAAGATTGGTCGATTATGGCTTTCATGCGCCGACAGTGTCTTTTCCTGTACATGACACCATGATGATCGAACCAACCGAAAGTGAAAACAAAAGGGAAATAGATCGGTTTTGTAATGCCATGATTGCTATCCGGAAAGAAATTGCAGCAGTGGAAAATGGTCTTGCGGACCCTGAAAATAATTTACTGAGGAATGCGCCACACACACATGATTTATTGTTACAAGATGACTGGCCATTTCCATACTCCCGGCAACAAGCATTTCACCCACTTGAGGACGAGCTACGAGAAGATAAGTACTGGCCGCCTGTGGCAAGAATAGATAATGTTTATGGGGACAGGAATTTGGTTTGTTCTTGTGCTTCAATGAGCGCGTATCAAGAAAGTCATTAGCAGGATCTCTGTCGTTCTTTTATTGATAGTTGAAAAGCATATTGATGTGGCTACACTAACACGGACACACGAATTATAAATATACCAAAAATCAAGAGACAAACGCCAGTTGTGGACATAGCCAAATCAGCGCATGGCACTTGAGTAAAAGTCCGGCTCTGATTTATGTTGTGAGGCATCTTCTTATTCCGGTTAAGCTTTAGATCAACGATGGGAAATTTATTGAACCCCCAAGGGAAATTTATTGATTTCATTCTGAAACAATGGCTGTTAGTTGCGTCTGGTACTGGTTTTGTCGTGACATCGGTTTATGTCAGGCATTTCCCAGTCTATTCAACTCAGGAATTACAAGTACTTTTTATTATAGGCTCACTGTTTGTTGTGGTTAAAGGTCTTCAACATAGCGGGGTTATATTAAAAGTAGCCAAGAAAATGGAACGAGGAAAAGCAATACCAGTAAAATTGGTAGTAACAACCTATTTTTTATCCATGTTGGTAACAAATGATATTTCGTTAATTGTTATTGTTCCGCTTACATTATCGCTTAATATCAATCGCAAAGGTGTTCTGGTCATTCTGGAAGCATTGGCGGCTAATGCCGGTTCTGCATTAACACCTTTTGGTAATCCGCAAAATCTTTTTATTTACTGGTTTTACGAAGTTCCTCCCGTTACATTCATCGAAACAATCTGGCCATTTTCAATCGTTTTTCTAATGATTCTGCTTGTTTCGTCACTTTTTGTTGGAATAAGAAATGATTCACATCGTTATGAAAGTTTACGACCAGTTAAAAAGATAGCTTATGTTTATGGTGTAATGCTGTTAATTGTACTGCTGGCTGTTCTTCATATTCTTCCTGTTTTAACAGGCGTTTTAGTGATTGTTTTTGCTTTGTTATTCGACCGAATGGCCCTCCGTATTGATTATGCACTTTTATTCAGCTTTTTCTTCTTTTTCGGTCTCGCAGGTAATATAAAAGAGCTGCTGGCATCTGAAATAAGTCATTCTGGGCATATTTTTCTGTTCTCTGCCTTGGCGAGTCAAGTTATGAGCAATGTTCCAGCAACGCTGTTATTTGCGAAATTCACGTCGAATTGGGAAGCTTTACTATGGGGAACGAACGCAGGAGGCTTTGGGAGCCTGTTTGGTTCTTTGGCAAATCTGATTGCGTACAAGATTTACGTTACACATACAAGCTCAAATGATACGGCAATGTTCACGGCAAAATTTCTTATGATGGGCTATGCAGCATTTTTTGTGTCAATAGGGTTGTATTTCTTGTTACACCCGACACAATGTTTGTTGTGGATTATCAAATGATTGGCCTCTATATGACCGCTACTTGTCAATAGGCAAAGCGAATTTATATCCAAACATATCGGATTTTATAAATACATTTTGTTGTTACTGCGGCCTTAACTTTTCCTTACTGCGTCAGATCATGCCACTATACTCAGCTTTTAGCGTCAAGTGAATTCCATCGCTATTCCCAAAAAAAGAAAAAGAGCAGCATCCTGTAAAAAATGCTAAATTGTACGTCATTGTGTACAAACAGGGTGTTTAGTTATGGAGCCAATTAATCTAAAGGAAGATGTCCAGCCTCTTTCAGAATTCAGATCTCGAGTCAGCACATGTATACAGCAAGTTACTGAAACTAAAAGGCCTTTGCTTATAACGCAGCATGGGAAAGGTGTTGCAATATTGGCTGATGTAGAAGAGTTTGAGAAATTGCAAAGTCGCTTAGAGCTTCTGGAAAACTTATATAAAGCAGAATTACAAATTAACGAAGGGAGAGGTATTTCCCATGAAGATGCAAAATTAATGGTAATGAAGAGCATTAAATCTTGAAAATAATTTGGTCACCTCTAGCAGTAGATCAAGTTCGAGATATTGCATCATATATCGCACTAGACAAACCAACAGTTGCGGTAGAGTGGGCAAAAAAAATATTTAACTCTATAGAAATACTGTATGACTACCCGGAAAGTGGTCGAGTAGTACCCGAAATAAATAGAAAAGAAATAAGAGAACTTGTGCAGGGAAATTACAGAGTAATTTATAAAATAAAAGCCAATGAACCAGAAATTTTGGTTTTAGTTGTTAAAAGCTATCGGCAAAAATTAAAAGAAAATGAAATTGAGGCTTGACCTCACCATTACATGTTTCGCGAATTCAACTCCGAAGTGCAATTTTAGTATTCATGCAGCCTTACGCTGAGCATTTCCAAAAAAAACTTCATGAGGGGTTTTAAAATTCAGCGT
>JALXCS010000140.1 GCA_026990815.1 Methylomonas sp.
TTACAGGTCAGAGTAGTCTTGTTGTAAATGAGTATATTCCAACAGAGTATAAACCTTCAATTACACTTGCAACTGATGATGGAAAGATTATTAACTATGTATTAGAACCTCAAACAGCAATTTTTGTAGCAGATGGTGATAAAGTAAGTCTTGCTCAAACATTAGCAAAAATGCCAAAAGCAGTTGCAAAAAGTAGAGATATTACTGGTGGTCTTCCAAGAGTTAGTGAACTTTTTGAAGCAAGAAAACCAAAAGATAGTGCAAGTATTGCTGAGATTGATGGTGTTATTAGATTTGGTAAACCAATTAGAGGTAAGAAAAGATTGATTATTGAATCTGATAGTGGTATGAGTGTTGAGTATCAGATTGATAAAAATAGACAGATATTAGTTCATGAGGGTGAATTTATCCATGCTGGTGAGAGATTAACAGATGGAACAGCTTCAAGTCATGAAATTTTAAAAATTCTTGGTGAAAAGCAACTTCAACAATATATTATCTCAGAAGTGCAACAAGTTTATAGAAGACAAGGTGTTAATATTGACGATAAACATATTGAGATAATTGTTAATCAGATGTTAAGACAGGTAAAAGTTATTGATAGTGGAGATACAAAATTTATTGCAGGAGATATGGTTAGTAAAAAGAGATTTTATGAAGAAAATGATAGAATTACAAAATTAGGTGGCGAACCTGCAGTCAATGCGGCTGTAGATATTTTTTATCGTAAAGTTCTTGCAGACGATACCATCAATGATTTTTTCGAAGGTGTCGATATGGAAAAACAAGCGGCTAAACAAAAAAACTTCATGACCATGGCTTTTGGCGGTCCGAATAATTATACCGGGGAAGATATGCGTAAAGGCCACGCCCATTTAGTAGAACGTGGCCTGAATGATGAACATTTTGACGCAGTCGGCGGTCATCTAAAATCAACACTGGAAGAACTAAATGTCGCTGATGAATTAATTGCCGAAGTTTTGGCAATTGTTGAAACAACTCGCAACGACGTATTAGGCCGTTAAACTTGGAATACTGGAACTGTCATGCCCGAAATCACTTTTAAATCCCATAAAGTCACTTGTCAACCTGACGAGACGCTTCTTGATGCCCTGATAAGGGAAAAAATTGATGTTCAATTTGGCTGCAAGGCCGGCGTGTGTCACACTTGCCTGATGCGGAGTAAAGACCAGAATCCACCAGCGAAGGCGCAAGAAGGTCTTAAGCCCACACAGAAACAGCAAAATTATTTTCTTGCCTGTTTGTGCAAACCAGAACAGGACATGACAGTTTCTCCAGCTAACGATGATGAACAATTTATCACGCAAGCGACGGTACTTGAAAAACAGCCGCTAAATGAAGAAGTGATCCAACTGAAACTGAAATGTCACGATTCAATCAGCTTCAAACCGGGTCAATACGTCAATCTGAAGAAACCGGACGGCCTATCTCGAAGCTATTCAATTGCCAATACCCCGAATGAAGACAACATCATTGAATTCCATATCCGCAGCTTACCGGGCGGACAATTTAGTCAGTGGGCCAAAAATGAGCTAGAAGTGGGAGAACAAATTCCGGTTTCCGAACCCAAAGGCGACTGTTTTTATATTCCTGAACGACAAGATCAGGGGTTGCTTTTAATTGGTACAGGAACTGGTCTGGCACCGTTAGTAGGCATCGTAAAAGATGCTTTGGCAAAACGACATTCTGGGCCAATTCATTTACTGCATGGCAGCCGTAATAAAGCGGGACTTTATCATGTTGAAGAAATGAAAACTCTTGCTGAACAATATCCTAATTTTAATTACACTGCTTGTGTTTCTGGAGATAAACCGGACGAATATTTTGAGCAAGGCAGAGCCAATGAAATTGCATTACAAAAAATTGGTGATCTTAAAGGCTGGCGGGTCTATTTATGTGGGCACCCTGAAATGGTCAATGACACCAAAAAACAGGCGTTTTTAAAAGGCGCCTCCATGCAGGACATTTTTTCTGATCCGTTTTTAGTCTCTCATAACGAAGAAAAATAATTGCCGATAATTTGGTAATCCGGATAACATTACCTGCTATCCGGATTAATTGCTTTCAGGTTTAGATTCTTACTTTTCTGCCTTGAAACAAGAATCCAGATAACCCTATTAAAAGCACCATCAAGGTTGAAGGCTCAGGGACATTAACAATATCGCCATCAATATCAATAGTTGTAGAAATCACGTCGTTCGCACAACCCATTGCCCAATGTACGGTAAATGAATCACCTAGCCCCATTAGATCAAAAAGGCTTTTTGATATCTGAGCTTCAATCAAAAAATGTTTCCCTCCATTTTCACCCAACTGACCTGGAACACTGCCATTATACAATAGCTCAGTATAAGCAAGGCTTGCATTGCCGATGATAGATCCTGCTTGTACAGTAGTTGGATGAGCTTGAGTACCCTTCCCCACTCCTACATGGTTACCGTCATCATCCCAAATTCCAACATTCCAGTCACTCACACTATAAACCTCTCCCTGATTTCCAATACCTCCATTATAAGCACTGTTCACATCCGTGTTACCACTGTCAGAACGAACCACAACCCCATATTCAAAACTGCCATTATTGCCAAAATCAAAAGCTAAATCTCCGGCAGGATAATAGTCTTTATTAAATGAGCGCCCTGTGACAACAGCGACATAGATATTATCAGCATCGCTATCTACATAAATCGCCTCGGCATCATAACGCTGCTTTCCGCGGCTCCAGACATAACTATCATTATCTTCAACGGTATAAGCAACGCCAGGGAAGGTTGGATTCCAGTCACTTGACGAACCTGTTGGTTGGTTTATCCAGTCATTAATATCACCATCAATGCTATACGCTTGGGCATTGATACTTATTGTTGACAAAAAGGCCAATGCCAATAGTTTATTTTTCATATTAATCTCCACTTTGTAATAACCATTCACTACCTTTCAGCAATAGTCATACCAGGCTTGTTTTTAGTGTTATTTCTTACCAAACAGATGGTTTTATTCCTACTTCATGACAAAAATGTCAGTCCCGCTGACATTTTTGTCATGACTGTCAGTGTGACGCCTTTTCAGTATTAATACTCAAAAAAAAGCTCCCAGGAGGGAGCTAAAAGAGGAGGAGCACAAATCAAATAATACTAAGCAACCAGAGCCGTTTTTTGCTGTTTACGATTTATTGAGAACCATGCCAATCCCATCAAGATTAAAGCAACAGTTGTAGGAGCAGGAACTGTTTTCAAATTATCTAACACCAAATCTGAAGCCACCCCACCATTTATAGTTAATGAAATAAAATCAATAGAAGTAAAATCGATCCCTGCAAATTCATCGAAAGCAAGAGATTGCAAACCGATCCCGGCTCCCGATAATGTGGCACTCGCCATTGCATTCAACGTATCTTTTACAGTAAAAGTTAAATCCACGTTCCCTTGGTCAATACTTAATATTTCAAAACTAAAAACACTAAAAACCCGTCCTTCTGCTAGATCGAGACCGCCTAAGCCTGTGCCATTAGCATCCCAGGTAATCACAGAAGTTGCGGTAGTCAATGCATCTGCACTATGCGTATAAACACCTGGTGGAACGAGTACACCTGCAGAGGCACCGAGTGGACCAGACTTTGCAACACTAACAGTTCTAGTCCCACCGATTGCGCCAGTATATGTTGCATTTTGACTACCATCAGCTTCGATAATCAATGTTGAAGCTCCATCAAAATCATCAACACTCGCCGCTTGAACGCCACTTGCCAAAATCATACTGCCAGCTACCAATACAGAAGAAATTATTTTTTTCATGTTTTTCCTTTTTTCAGTTCGAAATTTAATGTCGATTGGTATAGTGCAACCGCTATGCCAACTTGCAGAAGCCTTTAGATACTGTTGTTTCAAGCTGTTCTAAATCGACGTAACGGACAATGTTGGCAGTCTTTCTGACAGTTGTGGCATCTAACTGTCAGTTGTGTCAGGTATGCTTGTAAATTCGACAACAGCAATGCAAGCCATAAAAAGTTGTTTACAAAACCTGGAATGGATCCTTATGCAAACTTTTTTTCAATAACATATCAATCCAAAGCCGATAAAGAGAACTTTATTGGTTTACTGAGCCTTAGAGATGGGTTTTCTGGGAGTGTTCTTTCGGGTCAACACGGAGGAGATGAAGGAGGTTTTGATGATTTTTTGTTGGTTATCATTGGTACAATGATACAAAATAACTGGATTCGAATAAAAAGGCTTCCTCATGGAAGGAAAGGAGTCAAAATTGTAAGGCGGAAAAGCGATAGCGCCTTCCGCCATGGTGACTCTGATATGTCGGATAACGCTTCCCTAATCCAACCTACGGTTATTGCAATTACGTCTTACGAGTTAAACTAGCCTAGCCGGCTATTTTCTTTTTTCTTGTCAAACTAATTCCAGCTAGGCCTAATCCCATTAATGCAAATGAAGTTGGCTCTGGAACTGCCCCATTAATACTTTCAGTTACATATTGAAAATCATCAATTTTTACCCAATCATATCCCGATGCGGCAGTAAGTTGTGCTTTTGCAATCCCAGAATTTCTTGCACCATAGAATTCTATAAATGATGCCCCATTATTTCCACCAAGAAATACCAAGCTTTCAATTAAATTATTTGATGAATCAAACAAATCGACATTCCAATTTGGATTAGCTGCACCCCAAATCATACCAAATGCGGAAACAGGACTAGCGAAATCAATATTAAATGAGCCTTGCGCATAACGAGTTGAAAGTTCTAGTCCAGATGTACCATATACACCGCCAGTTGTATAGTTCGAGATTTGAAGACTACCAGTCCCAGCATTTGAAAAAGTCACATCACCAATTGAGTAGTTTGTAGAAGAACCAATTGTCTGAGATTCAAAATCAATTACCGTAGCACCAGATAAAGAAGGATCACTACTGTTACTAATAAAAGCGGCATTTACAGAACCGGCAAACAAACACCCTACCAAACAAACAATTCTTTTCATTTATTTTTTCCTATTTTAAAAATTTCAAGTGAACATCGCATTGAATATAGCAACGCTCGTGCCATCATTCTGAGTCCTTCATTTACCTGACTTTTCAACTATACTTTTTGTCAACAACTGACAACAATGTCTGGCTGACTGACAAAACTGACTATCCAAACTGACCAATTTGTCATGTCTCGTGACTAATCAATCTCTCTAAACATGCTGAACAAATCTTTCACATTAGAATCTTTGCTTGAAACTCATGAGCAACCTTTTGTCGTTATTGATGCTTCATTAACAGTTATTGCGGTAAATAGAGCCTGGGAAATTCATTTTGGTATCCCTCGAGATGAGCATATTGGCCAACCCTGTTGCCGTGATAATAGCCGCTGTCGTCATAAACAACTATTTGAAAAATTGGAGCCTTACGCCGGACTATTTCCCAACGAAAATTCAGAACAAACCTCCAAAGTCAGAGTCCGAGGTTATCCCTTACTGGACAGTAACAATACCTTTTATATAGGTGAAACCATTCACCTGCCCCCCATCCCTGAACAAAAGTACAATCGTGTCAAGATGATTGGCACCTGCCTTGCTTTTATTCAATGCAAAGAAAAAATTGAGCAAGCGGCGCAAACCCAGATTCCGGCCATGCTATTAGGTGAAACCGGAACCGGCAAAGAAGTTGCCGCCGCTTATTTACATCAACAATCGAATCGTGTAGCAGGAGAATTTGTTATTGTGGACTGTACGATACTCTCAGAGGATCTATTCGAAAGTGAACTATTCGGCCATGAAAAAGGAGCTTTTACCGGAGCCACAACCAGCAAGCAAGGGTTGTTTCAACTTGCCGATAAAGGAACATTGTTTCTTGATGAAATTGGCGAATTACCTTTATCCATGCAACCAAAATTACTTCGTGCCCTGGAAACTGGTCAATATCGTCGAGTTGGCAGCACCCACACATTAAAAGCCGATGTCCGTGCCATCTGTGCAACTCACAGAAATCTGAAAGAAATGGTCAATCAGGGATTGTTCCGTGAGGATTTATACTATCGGTTGTCGGTTTTTCCAATCCTGATTCCGCCGCTTCGGGATCGAATGGAAGATATTCCGGCATTAGTCGATTATTTATTAGAACAAATCTCAACAATTAATGGCCTGCGCTATTCATTAACACGACCCGCACTAGTTAAACTAATGCAATATCAATGGCCAGGCAATATCAGAGAACTGCGAAATTGCTTGCAATTAGCGGCCGGGCTTTGCATGGAGGGACAAATTAAAGAGCACGACATTCAAATTCCGGAAATTAATATTTCTCCTGCTAATACTGATAATGCAAACGAACCCTCAACTCATATCCATTACCAAAAGCAATCAGAATCATCTCTGAATGGCATGGAAAAAATGGAGTATGAGTTCATTACTCAATTAATGAAAAAATATAATGGTAGTCGAAAACGTATCGCCTCTGAAATGAACATCAGTGAAAGAACACTTTATCGAAAACTAAAACGCTTAAACC
>JALXCS010000141.1 GCA_026990815.1 Methylomonas sp.
GTTCCCGGGGAGCAGTGATGTGGCTACACTAATCCGGACACACGAATTACAATATTCCAAAAATCAAGAATAAAGAAACCAATAAACCGAATAGCTACCCATTAGAATTTAAAGAATCAGCTGTCAAATTGGCTCTTGAATCAGATCAATCCATTGCCCAAACGGCCCGGGATTTAGGTGTCAATAGCAACACCCTCCATACTTGGATCAGCCAATACAAAACACCCAAAGGCGGTACAGAAATCGCCGATAGTTCTCTTGATGAAGTTAAACGACTGAAAAAAGAACCGGCTAAAGTGATTCAGGAGCGCGATTTGCTAAAAAAGGCTACCGCGTACTTTGCCAGGGAAATAAGGTGAAGTACGCGTGGATCAAACAACAAAGCCAGGATTACCCTGTCACCGCTTTGTGCCAATTTATGGGTGTTAGCAAAAGTTGTTATTAACGACTGGCTCAAGAGGCCCAAAACAGGGCGAGAAAAAGAAAATGAGAAACTCCTTGAAATAGTGAAAGTTCTCTTTGACAAAGGCCGGGGAAACTACGGTACTCGCCGTCTGAAAAAAATTTGCCGAGCAAAACAGGACTGTCAGTCGGCGGCGAATTGGACGATTGATGAAACAAGCAGGCTTAGCTTGTAAAAACAAAAACAAATTCAAGGCAACAACAGATTCCAAACATAACGATCCAATAGTACCTAGAAATGGCCCCAATCGATTGGGGCCATTTCTACCAGGCGTGGATTAACAAAACCTGTTGTAAAGTTTCAACATGGGAGTTTTAAGTTTAAAAGCCCCCAAGGGGCGAACCCTTATCCTTGTGGAATTGATAAAACCTGGCCGATACGAATTTTATTTCCAGGAATTTTATTGATTGATCGCAATTGTTTCATGCTGACACCATACTGCAAAGCAATCTCGGAAAGGGTTTCACCACGAGAAATTTTATGTTTTGTAGTTGCCGCCATGCGAATACCAACAGGGGCGCTGTATTGAAAATAGTCAAGAATACCGCGATATATCGCCTTGGCCATTTTTTGCTGATATTTAGAACTCCGTAATTTCCTTTCTTCATGGGGATTGGAAATAAAAGCGGTTTCTACCAATATTGAAGGAATATCAGGAGATTTCAAAACCATAAATCCAGCATTTTGAACGGAATACGAATGCAATTTCCCGATAGAACGGAAATTCCTTAATACCTTCTGTGCCACTTCGTAACTGGCATCCCGGGTTGCCGTTTGCGACAAATCCAACAATACTGTTTTTAGCACATCACTTTTATCATCAAGACTGACGCCGCCGACCAGATCAGCAGCATTTTCATGCTTAGCCAGCCATCTGGCCATTTCACTCGATGCCCCCTTATTCGACAAGGTAAATACCGAAGCTCCCTTTACTTTTCTGTTCCTGAAAGCATCGGCATGGATCGAAATGAACAAATCAGCTTTGGCTTTTCTGGCAATTTCCATCCGTTTTCTAAGGCCAACATAGTAATCGCCTTTCCGTATCATGACCGGCTTCATACCGGGGTGATTACGAATCAACCGTTGCAATTTTTTTGCAATAGCAAAAACCACTTGTTTTTCCTTGGTTTTTCTAGGTCCAATGGCGCCAGAATCCTCACCGCCATGTCCAGCATCAATCACCACAGTTTTTAGTGTCGCAAACACAGATTCATCGCCTTGAGCAATTGCATTTTGCTCACCAAACATGGTAATCATTGTTAAAAACACGATCAAGCAACGACTAACCTTTCTATTTTCCATCATTTCAATGTAATTTTAATAGTTTTGCCCCGTTAAAGCAGTCAACTAACAAAGTAACGAGCATTCAGTGTTCAAAAAG
>JALXCS010000142.1 GCA_026990815.1 Methylomonas sp.
AGCCTGCAGGTATCATGTTCATCGAAATATTGTCGGCAGCGGCAAACGGATGGTTTTTTAATTGAATATCATATTTTTTTTTGCTGACAGGGTGGTAAGCGAGACTGCTGGAAGAAGACGTAGTGTCTTTGTAAACCCTGATTGTTTGCGAAGAAGCCAGCAGTTCGAAATGAGTGGTTATCTGGGTGCGAATCGCTTCATTTCTGGCAAAACGTAGCGCCTGAGCTATTTCTTCAGTCGCAAGTTCAAGTTTGTGGGGGTCAAATGCGGAAAAATTGGGAATTGCCACCATAGCGATAATTCCCAGGATAGAGACTACGATTGAGATTTCAAGCAGACTGATGCCACGTTGATGTAGCATGATGCGTTTGGTGTTCAGTGATCAAGATTAATGGGCATCATATTTGATGCCGCTTGGGTCAGTATTAGTATCGTTGGCGATAAATTTGCCCACAGTGTTGTCATATTTCCAGCCAAGGCCAGCTCCTGTCCCGGACATTGCCAAATCACCAGTAGTAGCAATTTCTAACGCATTTGAGGTAGTAATAGGGTTGTCAGGAAGAGTGCCTTTTTTAAGATATGGACCAAATTTGAAAGTAAGATCTTTAATACTGCATGCAGCTCCGTCGGGATCAGTAAACATACTAAGTTGTTCAGTAAATGCAGCGGCCTGGTTTGCGGTGCCAACTCCTGCTGTTCCACTGCTACAACCACTGCTTGGTACAGCAGTATTTTTTCCTGGATATTCACCATGTTGCTGATAATACAAATCAATGGCAGCCCGCATGTTTGCCAGGGTGCTGTCCAATGCGGCAACCTTGGCATCGTCAGTAGAACTGGCGAATTGAGGCACTACGATTGCTGCCAGAATAGCCAAAATAATGACGACAATCAGTAATTCAACCAGGGTAAAACCTTTGTTTGTCAGGCGCTTGATGTTTGATCCGATAGTCATGTTTTTCACAGTAAAAATTCATTTACTGAAAGTATAGACGGGAATCAGGAATTGGGAATCTTTGAAGGAATTTTTTTACGGCCCCCTCTCCAGAAGGAGAGGGTCGGGGTGAGGAGATTGAAAACTATTAACTTGTAATTTTTTTCGTTCTATTTAAGAAAATTCCCGGTAAACCCAGGGCAATTAACCATAAGACATTTGGTGCAGAGACTTTTTGGTAAATAATATTATCAGCATTCCAGAAAAATGATGTGACTACGTTAAAACGCGGGACTAGTTCGGCTCTGGCTATAATATTGCTACCGGCATCCAGGCCAATGTAACCGCACCGGTAATTGACCAGGTTAGTGCCCGTGCAAATGTCAAGATCGCTTCCCAGGATGGGAATGAATTCAATAGTTTGGTTGTTGATATCTCTTATAGAGAATTGCACTTCAGTAATATCGATTGCCCCGACAGCAAAGTTGAAGCCAACAGCGCTGACCGGGGTATTAAATTGGAAGTTGAATCCGGATTGAAAACCACCTACAACGGTCCGATAGCCTAATGGTCCGGTAAATCCCTGATTATTAAAATTAATTTGTGCGGCGTCATCAACAAGTCCAGAAGCGATACCAGAAAAAGTCAGATTGTTATCTCCGGCAGTAGTATCACCCACAGCAGCATTATCAAACCCATAATTAACTGCATTGGGTCCAAAATCTGAGCGCTGAAATATTGTTGCAGCACTTGAAAAAACAGAAAAAGTAATAAGCGAAAGGGCTAAAATAATTTTTTTCATGACCAAGCTCATCGATAACTCGTTGTTGTTTATAAAAATAAAATTTTTGTGAATTCTATCACAAAAAAATATTCGAGCCTAACTTATTTTGTGGGTGGCTATGCTGT
>JALXCS010000143.1 GCA_026990815.1 Methylomonas sp.
GGGTCAGCTTGTTGAATCAAATCATCAAGTTGTTGTTGATCTAATTCCGGTTGTTCAAAAGGTTTGCGTCTGCGTCTATGGGGTAATACCAGTTCAGCAGCTTTTTTTACATCAGCATGTGAAACTCTTAGTCGATTATTCAGGGCCGACAGAGCGCGTGAAGTCTTGTGCATGACTATGTCAGCACGCAGGCTGGCAATTTCAAATTCACAGCAAACATCAATAATCAGATCCAGCAGTTTATCGGATAATTCAACCTGAGGTAAAATACTTTGGGCATTGGTGAGCTGCTGTTGCAGCTTTTTTTCATGTTGCGACCAATGCTCTAAAAATTCCCCAGAGTTATATTCAAACTGGATCCGTCTGCGCACAATTTCTGCTCGTAAGTGTTTATCTTGTGGTGTGGTGACTTCAACCATCAGTCCGAAACGGTCCAGTAATTGTGGACGTAAATCTCCTTCTTCAATATTCATTGTGCCAATTAGGGTAAATCGGGCAGGGTGAGTAATGGATAAACCTTCACGTTGAACCGAGTTGACTCCCATTGCTGCAGCATCCAGCAGCACATCGACCAAATGATCCTGTAACAGATTGACTTCATCAATATAAAGGATCCCACGATGTGCACTGGCCAATAATCCGGGCAGAAATGCCCCCGTTTTTCCTTGTAGTGCGCGTTCAATATCCAAAGTGCCTATAACCCTGTCTTCAGTGGCGCCCAATGGCAGGTTTACAAAGGGGACAGGTGTGGTCTGAACCATAATATTATCACTGTTACATACATCGCAATGATTACAGGGTTTTTTCGGTGGGCAATTAAAAGCACAACCTTTAATATGTTGAATAACCGGTAATATATTTGCAAGCGCTCTGGCTGCGGTGCTTTTTGCTGAACCTTTGTCGCCCCGAATTAGAACCCCCCCAAGAGTTGGATCAACTGCGCAAAGCAATAGTGCGGTTTTTAGCTGTTCCTGGCCGACAATAGCTGAAAAAGGAAAATTTTTTTTATTCATTTAAACATCACGAGGGGTTTCGCCGCGCTCTTCCAATAATGTTTCACTATGCAGATATAGTTGCTGTAATTTTTCCAGTGTTTGTTCATCAGGTTTACTCCACATGCCACGCTGGGCTGCTTCGAGTAAGCGTTCGGCAATGGCGTTTTGTGCCCAGGGATTCGCATCCTGAAGAAATTGTTGCATTTGTGTATCAAATGCATAATTTTTGGCAAGTTGTTCGTACATCCAGTCATCCATGACTTGGGCTGTTGCATCATAGCCAAATAAATAATCAACAGTTGCAGTCAGTTCAAGCCCTCCTTTGTAGCCATGTTTCTGAATACTGTTTAACCACTTTGGATTAACAACACGAGAGCGGAAAACTCGCAAGGCCTCCTCTTTGAGATCTCTAATCTGTGCCCGACCCGGGTCGTGACTGTCACCAAAATAGTGTTTAGGTTGTTGACCGGTTAAAGCACGGATTGTGGCAATCATGCCGCCGTGAAATTGTAAATAATCATCACTGTCAAAAATATCATGTTCATGATTGTCCTGATTATGCAGGGCAACTTCCACTTTCGATAGTCGCTGGCGGAATGTATTATGCTGGGCGATTCCCTGCATGCTTCGTGAATAGGCATAACCACCCCAGTTGATGTAAGCTTCTGCAAAATCAGAGTCTGTTTGCCAGTTTTTTTCTTGGATTAAAGGCAGGATACCTGCTCCATAACTTCCTGGTTTGGCACCGAAAATTCGGTAACCAGCGCGTTGTGCTGCCTGTTCTTGATCATAACCCTGATCAGTCAATGAATCAATTTCTTCCAGATAATGCTTACGGACAAAATTTTTTGACAGTGGCTCATCCAGTAAGATGACTGATTGAACAGCATCATCAATCAAGTCTATTAATTGCGGAAAAGCATCGCGAAAAAAGCCACTGATTCGGGTAGTCACATCGATTCTGGGGTGCTTGAGGTGCGACAAAGGAATGATTTCGATAGCTCTGACTTGCCTGTTTTCAGAGCGCCAGACAGGTTTGACGCCTAATAAAGCCAGTATTTGGGCGACATCGTCACCATGAGTTCGCATAGCGCTAGTACCCCATATACTGATTGCGACGCTTTCAGGATATTTACCAGTTTCCCGTTGGTGTCTTGCGAGTACTTCATGAGCCAGTTGTTGTCCAACGCGCCAGGCAGACTGGGAAGGAACGCTGCGTGGATCTACGGAATAAAAATTGCGTCCGGTTGGTAGGATATTGGCCATGCCTCGTGTTGGAGAACCACTGGGTCCGGCAGGAATATAGTGGCCGGATAGTCCATTCAGTAAATTATCAATTTCATCCGAAGCGCGAAGTAGATCAGGTACAAGCTGTTCACAGGCATAGATTAGGATTTGCCGGATGTTTGTGCAGCTGTGGTGGTGGGTTCCTAGAATATCTGTAATAACTGAATTAATTGCAGAAATTTGATAATTATGTCGACGGCATTCAAAAAATATTTTTTGGCATAATTTATCGATTGCTTCCAGGGCATCTGAATGTGTGACTATTGGATAGTCAACCAAATTTTGTAGTTCAGAAACTGTTACCAGGCGTTTGCCTTTTTCTGCGAGTAATGTGTCAAGATTGAGGCTAAATAATTTGGCTATTTCTTCCGGCAGGCTCGGGACTTGATGATTGTCAAGGCGAGTTAGGGAAGCCAGCATGTCGTCGAGTTGTTCCTGTGAGGGTGCTTGACCCAGGGTATGTAAACCATCTCGAATTTGTGCTGCCCCGAGTTCACATAAATAGCCATCAAGATCTTCTATTAAATGAGCGACCTCGGCACCACCCATATCAGACAATTGCTCAGGAAGAATTTCATGATTGTTATGCTCCTTATGTGAACAGTCATAATCGTGGTCGTGGTCGTGGTCGTGGTCGTGGTGCAGAAGTTTATGTTGCAGGTCTTCATCCAGGTTGGTTTTCTTAATCAGATCCCAAATCTGTTCCTGTAATAACGATAATTTTCCCGGGTCCAGGATTTCCATTTGATAATATTCATCAACCAGACGAGTTAATTCTGCCAGTTCACCATAGGTATCTGCCGTTGTCATTGGTGGTGTAAGATGGTCCACAACTGTAGCATGAGTACGCCTTTTTGCCTGGGCACCTTCACCAGGGTCATTGATAATGAACGGATAAAATAAAGGTAAATCAACCATTAATATATCTGGAAAACAAGACCCAGAAACTCCAACCCCTTTACCCGGCAACCATTCAACGGTTCCGTGTTTACCTACATGGACAATTGCATCAGCCTGCCATTGATCACGAAGCCAGCGGTATAAAGCATAGTAATGATGTGTGGGGGGTAAATCCGGCTGATGATAGATGGCATCAGGATCCATGCCGTAGCCTCGTGGCGGCTGTAAAACTACCAGTACATTACCAAGATTGATTCCGGCTACAGTCAAGTGATTATCATGTAAATAGGCCTTCCCCGGTGGCTTGCCCCATTGCGCAATCATTTTACTCTGTACAGTGGATGGTAGTTGTTCTAACCAGCTTTGATACTGATCGGAAGAAATGCGTCCAATGGCCTGGCTAAGTTGTTCGGCAGTCAGATAAATTTCATCATAGGAACAGTGGTCAATGAGTTGTTGAATGAGTAATGTGCCATTTTCAGGTAATGAATCTATTTGATAACCATTGTTTTGTAATGCCCGTAAAATATTCATTAAAGATTCCGGGGCATCCAGTCCAACAGCATTGCCAATCTGGGAAGCTTTGCTGTTGGAATTAGTAAAAATAAAGGCGACCTTTTTCTGGCTATTTTCCTTGTGTTTTAAATCAGCAAAACGTTTTGCTAATTTGGCAACTCGTTCGATTCGGTCCAGCACAGGGTGATATTCAACCAATGCATTTGTAATACCTTGTTTGGCTTTGAAGGAAATTGGAACCGTAATAATGCGGCCATCAAATTCGGGAAGCATGACATTCATTGCCGCGTCCAGGGGATTCAGCCCACGTGTGGACTGTTGCCATTGCTGTTCTATCATACCGCTGGTTATTGCTTGCAAAACAGGCACATCAAGTTGTTCCAATATCTTGACAGACCAGCCCGCCAAAGTGGTTTCCCCTCCGGTAATTTCACCCATAGCAAAAGAGGTGGTATTGATAAGAACATCAATAAGGGAATTATTATTCTTGTCGGTGGTGAAAAAAAAACTCAGGGCATTAGGTATTTTCGATTGCTCATCAGTCTGTGACTTTAATGATGAAGTGAATATGGGCAATACATTCATTGCTGATTGTTCCAATGCATCAATCAAATAATCAACAAAACGGGTATTGCCACTAATCCAGTGAGAACGATAGAAAATTATCCCGGCTGTTGGTTGTTGTTTATTATAAAGATCAAGCCAGTTATTGATTGTTGCATCCTGATCCAGTTCGGGATGGTAAATTCCGTGCTCGGGCAATTCAATGGGCATTTCATATCCAAAACCGGTCAATAACAAATGATCGGATAAACACCTCAGCATGTTGGCCAGATTGATACCGCCTCCAGCTTGAAAATATGCAAGTACCTGATGTTGTATTTCAGGTGAAACGGTTGAAATTGCCGCTAGCTCAGGATCCGGTTCACCCGTTCCACTTACCGCAATTAAATGGTATTTTTGTTTCTGAATATACGGTATTAATTGTGGAAACCCTGGGATGTCACCAACTCGACCTAATATACGCAGGACGATAATTTGGGTGGAACTCAAGTCCTCATCAAGAATAGCAGCTAGTTGGGAACTGTCTTCCAGAGCCTGTAAATTGATTGTCTTAATTCCGGGGAATTCTTGCGGGAGCTGTTTTGACGCGCCTTCCAGCACCATTAAATCATTGGGAGCATGGGTAAAAACAGTAATTGAGGCGGGATTTGTTTCAGACATCCGTTTTCTCGTTGACACTGATATCACCCTGACCAAGTTGATGAAAGATTAGTTCAGGTATTTCCTGTCCTTGCTCCAGATGTTCAACAACAATTCTGTCCAGGGCGGTTTCGTTTGGGCAACGATACCAAATTCCTTCGGGATAAATAACCAGGTAAGAGCCTTTATTCCTACAAGCAACCATACAATGGGTGCGAGTACGCTTGATTTTAAAATGAGGGCGGGCATCCAGTTTTTCTCCCAATAAATTGAACATGGCTTGGGCCTTAATACCATCTTTTGTGCAAATTGGTCCAGTACACATTAATATATGGCTATGATGGAGGCGCATGGGTCTTACAAAAATGTCAGAATTTTAAAGATCAAGTTGTTTGGCTGGTCTTACTGAAAATTGCCTGGAAAAATCCTAATGCAAGCCAGAATATCAGGTTTGCAACAACAGCAGCAGTAATGAAAGATTCTACAATAGATTGGGGGGCAACGCTGCCATGAGATTCAGGTTGTGGTGCGCCAATTAAATGCGGGGAAAGCAGAAACAACAGACCGGATATTTTCCATATCCAGTTGCGTGAAAAAACCAGCAGTGTCAGGCCGGTTGCCGTTGTTAACACTGTTACCAACCACCATAACTGACGGTCTTCAAGCACAGCAGCTTCAGTTCCTGGTACTTCGGGCGGCAAACCTAATGCAGGCGCAACAAAAAAAACCAGATAACCAGCTGTTCCCCAAAGCAGACCAGATAGCCAGTTGGTTTGTGTTCCAGATATCAGAATTGCAGAGCCAAGTAGCAAAGCAAAACTGAAAGCCATACTGATATTGGCCAAGGCAGTATAGAGTGTTCGTTCGATGCCATCATTCGGTTGCCATTGTTCCATTTTATGGCTTTCAAGAGATACGGGTATTGAAAGTTCTGTTGCCGCTTGCTCATAGACTTCAGCTTTAAACAGTGAAGGCATGACAAAAAAATGTTGCACGATGGTCAGTAACAATCCAGCAAGCAGCCCGGAAATGGCAGATGTCAAAAGTATATTCTTGACGCTGGTAAAATTCATCATAACCTTGCTGCTTAGTGGCAGGGAAAGCCAGCCGAATGACGGGAGTCATGAGCGGCATTGTGTAAAGCTGGTGTTTTGGCAAAACCAGTCATGAATATCAATAATCCTGCTAACAAGGAAATAACTACTGCCGGCAGAATTTTATCTTGCCACAGGGAGGATTCAATATTTGATTCAATTAAGCCGGAATTTGTAGACATGGTAATACCTCTCAAAAAAAACTGACCCAAAAATTAAGGAAAAACCGGGGTTAATAAAGACAGGTATCAAGATACACTACCTGAATCACCCACCGCAATTCAAAATATAAATTACTCCAGGCCAGTATCCGGGCTTATGAGTGAGAATTTAACTCAAATCAGCGCCTTCCCATGTACTCTACACAGTGGCTTGCTGCTAATTTTATACTCAATTACCGTTGCGGGGGCAGCACCGGTTTTGCTGAAAGATGCGCACCGGCTTCCTGTTTGATTGCTGCGACCTTTATGGCCTTGGCAAACCCGAAGAATCAATAATCGGGATAATACGCTTTGGTAGCATAACATGCAAGTTTACTCGGATAATTCATCAGGAAAAATGCATTCAGGTACAATCTGTTTTGTATTGTATCTGGAAAAAACAATGAGCCTATTGAGTTTTTGAAAGCAAAATAAATATTAGAATCGCCTATCTGATAATGCTTGGGTCAAGTTGCTATTGAGAGAGAACGTTTTTTTTATAGTGTTTGAAGGATTAATCCTTAGAATTGGAATAGCGCCAAATCAGACTTTTACCGAGTACATGGAAGACACTAGATTTCGGTTAGAGATCTCTGTCTCTGTACACAACAACAATTTGTGTTAGGAGGGTAAGTGATAGAAATAAAGACACGCGTAGATATCCATGTAGCTTTCTATCGCATCCCTGCGATAGAAGTTCTTGTTATTTTATTTTTTAGCTCTTGGATAACAAAGAGGATTAATTTTTTATCGTGAACCAAGGCCAGTGATATATTCACACAGCTTGTTTATTTTTTAATCCCAACCGCAGGCCTGCTAAACCAGCAGTAAATAACCACGCTGCTGCAGGTAGAGGAACCTGCGATATTGATACTGACCCGTTTACACCATAACCGGTTAGTGGATCATAAGCACTCCAGGTATTTGAAGTCGTATCAATAGACAGTTCAAATGAATCCGCATCACCAGGCTGGTCAATAGAAAAACCGACAATTTCTGTTACATTGGCCGGGAATGAAGCTAACGCATCAGAATTGACGTATAAAGTCGTTTCAGCAAATCCATAATCGGGATTATCAATATAATCCCTGCCCGCATTATATGAAAAGTTATAGTCATGATCACCAACAACGAAGTTGAACATAAAGTCAATACCGTCATCTGGAGTGGCTGCTGTTATAGTAGTGTCTGAATAACCATCGGCCTGGGCAGCCAAACTGCTTGAATCAGCTCCCAGTACACCTGAAAAGACATCGCCAACATCTACTCCACCAAAAGCCGATGAATCATCTGTATTTGATGCTCTAAGTTTTACCTTGTAAAGTAAATCATATGCCGAGGCATAACCTGAACCCATCAGTCCTGCAAGAAAAAACAAAATTTTAATTTTTTTCATGTCTTAACCTTCTAAATTTTATTTTACCCAACTTGTCCTTTTGTAAGGTCGTAGTCGAAAAAACAGAGTTACAAATGTCTGTCGCTGAAAGTATCTATATCCGCATCTGTCGGTCTGATCGTATGTGTCTCGGGTATTACATTCCCTTTGTCGTCGACTGGACAAGTTGCAGGATATGGATTTTTAACTATATCCCTAACAACTTTAAAGTACGGCTCATAAGTTTCTTCTAGCCTTAATTTGGGGCCATCTGCAGGAAAATTTGCAGAACCCGTTGTGCCAATCCAAGCAGTGACATAGCCTTTGGTACAATATTGGACAGCTGGCACTTCGACTCTTAATTCACCAATACAGCTGGCTGAATCAATTTTGGGTAATTTGGTTTTGATTTCCAGATTATCATAGTGGTCATTATCCACACGACCTCTAAGCCATTTAATTGCTCTCGCATCAATAGTTTTTTCTCCATGACTGTAAAATGGATTTATAGTGGCCTTGACAACTTTAACCCTTTTCCAGTTACGACTAACGCGTGCTTTGGTGCCCATAACTGCATTAGCACTAAATAAATTACCATCACGATCACTAGTATAAAATTCTGATGGCAATGCCGATGAATTAGGCAGAACAACCACGACATCTGTTGTTGGAAAATATTGACTATGATCAGCATTTGAACAGCTGTGAGGTAAATTAAGACTAATAAAAGCACTTTTACCCTCCAGATACTCTCTACTATCATCTCCTAATGCAAAAATATTTTCTGAGGCAATATTGACATGGCCAAAGGCAGAGCTATTTGCTGCAATCATTGCATAAGCTACAGTCAGATTATAAAGTTGTTTTTTTAGCATCATATTTTTTCTCCATTAGTTTTATACTTGCTGAGGAAGTTTCCTCAAAGGAAACTCAGCAAAACTAATGCCAATGCCAATAACAAACTTCTTTTTCTAAAAAGATCAGTGAAAATATTTTCCTTAAAGGTCCGTTGTTCAATATCTATAGCCAATTTATAATGATCTCTTAATCAGCGCTTTTGTTTTGATTAGAATTGATGCCAATAATCTAAATTAAGGGATATCCCTTAATTTGTGTTAAATCCCTCAGTTTTTCCCGTTGTATGGTGTTTAACATTCAGGGTGCGTTGTCGAAACGATGTGCTTCATCTAAGATGCTTATTTGGTATCACTCTACCTGAACCAACCCGTAAGTTATATCGGCAGTGCAATAATGAAAGCGTTCTACCGCACGTTCATTGGCGGATAAAATCGGTGTTTCTGGTGGATAAAAATATGTGTAGATTACTACATGGTAATAAATCACAAAATTTAAGTGAATGCTGTACCGAATATTTTCCAAAAGTAAACGAAAATGTATTTGAAGCTCTGATTTTTTACTAAAGAATTGAGGATTTTTTTTGTGAACAATTCTTTAGCAGTAGAATAGAACTCAAATAAATATTAATAAAAGGATGCAGGTGCAACCATGAAGAATATAAATCGAAAATTAAAATTATTACTTTCAATAGCCCTCCTACACCTAACGGGATGCGGTTTAAACCCACAAAATGCCGATGTTGACATTAACCGGACCTTGCCGGAAGCGAAAGTCACGATTTATCAGCAAGCGATTAATAAACTGGGTTTGATGAACTTCATCTATGGTTCCCCGTCGATCAATATTATGGCCAATGACATTACCGATAACACTGGCACCTCAGTCGCCACCAACGCCGAAATCCCCCGCGATATCACCGTGATGGTCAAAAGTACCCTGAACGGTATCGGCGGCAATATTACTTTCATTCCCTACGATGCCAACCTGATGGCCAACATGATCAACACCGGCTACACCGAATTTGCCGACAAACGCATTCCCGACGTCATCGTATCCGGCGGCATCACCGAATTCGACCGAGGCTTGGTCACCAAAGGCGACTCTTTAGATTTAGATGTTGAATTTGCCAAAGAGTACGGCATCAGTTTTTCTGATGAGAACAAAGGCTCACTCGCCCAGGTAACTCTGGACTTTAACCTGATAGATTTTCGAACCTTTGCCGGCATCCCCCGGATACAAGCCGTCAATGGCATCAAATTACACAAAGGCGTCAAAGAAGACAGCTTTGGCTTCACCATCAAAAGTGCCACCTTCGGCGCCAAAGGTACCATCAAAAAGGTCCAGGGCCGACACGCAGCGGTTCGACTACTGGTACAACTGAGCATGGTACAAATCATCGGTCGTTACCAGAAAGTCCCATACTGGCGGCTCATTCCCGGCGCGACCAAAGATCAATACGTGATCGACCAGGTACTCAGTGATTTTTATGAAAAAACCAATCCCGAAAAAATAGCCGCCATCCAGACCTTTCTATACCTGCATGGCCATGAACTCAAAGTCTCAGGACAAATGGATGGAGCAACAGAAGCCGCCCTGCAAAGTTTTGCCCAGGATCACAATATTACCAACCCGGGTATCAATCAAGACACTTATTTAGTGCTGTTTGAAACCACACCGATTGATATCGTCACCAAATTCAGAAGAAAAACTTTACCCAAAGTGACTTTGGCAGTGCTGACATTACCACAGCCAAGCCGCACCATGCCGCTGACCAAAGCGCCAGAAAGCCAAACCGGCAGCATCAAACTCTGGACCGACAAAACCGAATACCAGATCGGTGACAGTATGCAGGTCAACTTCAGTGTCGATGAGCCGATGTATGTTCGCATCGTGGACATCAATGCCCAGGGTGAAGTGGCGACCTTATTCCCGAATGCCTATCAAAGCGATAATTATTGCGTACCGGGCAAAGTCTACAGCATCCCATCCCCAGGCGCAGGATTTAGTCTGGATATTGGTGGCCCGGCAGGAACCGACAAACTCCGCGCCGTTGCCAGCAAAAACCCAATACCCGCCGAAGCCCTGTACTTTACCGCCGATGGCGACTTTGACGACAACAAAATGGCCAAACTGGCCAGCCGGTCAGCCGTAGACATCGTGATACGATAAAAAACTGAGGAATTCGACATGAACGCAAAAACCACAAACAACATCAAGAAAATACTGCCCCTCTTCATCGTCTTATTGATACAGGCCTGCGAATCACCGCCGGTCAGGCGAGAAGAAATCATTGCCCAGCATCCGGAATGGGACCCGCAAACCGTTAAAATTATCGAAGGCGGTTATTTGCAAAAAGGCATGACCCAGGAACAAGTCAAAGCCGCCTGGGGAAGACCCTGCTGGACCTGCACTGGCACCACCTCGGGCGACTGGGGAGAGGCCTGGGAATATCAAAGTCAGGTAGTTTTTTTCAATAAACAGGGCAAAGTCACCAAATGGACCCAAAAATAGTGAAAAATTCACAGACAAAGCGTGAACAAATCACCGACAATCAACAAATAAACAGGCACACTAAGCCTAACCAATAACAAAAGACATTAAAAATTAGAATATTTACTCTCCGATGTGAGAGAAGATCATAAAAAACAGACAGATGATCGGGAAAAAACAAAAGCGAAACAAAGCTAACAAGAGACACGAGGTAAACAACATGAAGAAACTGACACAAACCCTATTCCAAAGCAGTTTAATCGCGCTTTGTCTGAATACATCCACCTTTGCCGGTGATGTCAAAATGTTTAATCAGCCGCCGAGTGCGGAAGAGTTAGGCAACATCCTGTTTTCAGGAAAGCAACGGGCGCCGATGATGAAAACCCGCTCGATCAGTTTCAACAAGATAGAAACGGTGATGGACCAACCCTTACAAGAGCAAGTAGAAACAGCGGAAGCGGTTGGCATGCCGATCAAATTTGCCTACAACTCCGACAAAATTTTACCGGAATCCAGACCCTTTCTGGATCAGGTTGGGAAAATGCTGAGTTTACCGGAATATACCCAGGAAAAACTGGTCGTAGAAGGCCATACTGATGCCAGTGGCTCAGAACGCTATAACCAGTATTTATCCGAAAGACGGGCAGCAGCGGTGAAAAGATACCTGATGCAAAACTACCAGGTTTCGGATGCGAGGTTATTTGTCAATGGCAAGGGCGAAAGCAGTCCATTAGAAGGCACCAATCCGTTTGATGGCGCTAACCGTAGAGTGCAGTTCTATCGAGCGCCATAATTGAGTGCTGGATTCGGCAATAATCAGGAGTAAGCAAATGCGACAATTAACTTATAGTCTATTAATATTGGCAACAACGACAACGGTATGTGCTGAATCCATTTTTAATTTTGGATCAAATAATACCGTTACTAGTGGCAAGATCATTATTAATGGTAAGGAAGTCGGATCTTCAGGAAATTACCTGAAAGGCTCAGGAAAAAAAGCTACGGTCAGTCGCAGAGTGAGTGATTTTCGCGGTATTAAAATCACGGGCACGCTTGATTTGGTTTATACACAAGGTCGTCATTCTGTCAAGATAACGGGTGATGAAAATATCATCAATAATATCAGAACAGAAGTGAAAGGTGGTGTCTTGGAGATTTATTCTGACAAGCATTTTACTACTGATATGCCCATAACAGTGACTGTGACTTCACCACGGCTCGATTCAATCATAATTGATGGATCAAGCGACGTTTCGTTGCGAAATATTAGTTCCGATAAGTTTTTAATTCAACTCAAAGGAACGGGAGACATTACTGCAGCTGGCAAGGTGAAGTCATTAACCGTTGATGTTTTTGGTTCTGGTGATGTCAATGCCAGAGAGTTGATGGCTGATCATGTTGAAGCCCAACTTAATGGTACAGGCGACTTATATGTAACAGCTTTACAATCTTTAAATGCAACTGTTTCTGGAGCAGGAGATATTGTCTATTATGGTAACCCACCGGTTGTTAATAGCAATGCCTTTGGTGTTGGAGACATTTCCTCGGGTGATTAATGAAAAATAAAAAAAAGATTTTGTCGGGTTTGGTTGGACTGATTGTTTCTATGTTTTGTAATGCCGAAAATAATCTTGCTACTCCAGTAAAATTTGCTGCAATAAATTTCTCTGAAGTAACAATAACGGAACCAACTACTAAACCGAAGAAAAAACCCAAATCAAGATCAATCAAAAGGCAAATTGTAAGGCCTGAGCATAAACAATATGAAATCGAAGGCTATATAAATAAAAATCAGGCTTATGTTCGTATGGTTCTGGAAATGGAAAATGATAAATATGTAGTGGGGAATATGTACGACAAGTCAGGGAGGGAGACTTATATCCATGGAGAATATGTTGATGGTGCATTACATGTTTATGACAAACAAGGGGTTCATTATACGATTGTTATAAATAACAAAAAACCATAAGGAAGAAATGGCCCCAATCGATTGGGGCCATTTCTGTTATTTCAATCACTTACCTGTTTAGCGTCTGCGAAGGTGAGTTTTTTGTCGTATACAAAGAAAATAAGATAGTTGGGTTTTATTAAGCATTAATGTTTGCCAGGTTCTAACTTTACCCCTCGTCTTTCGTAAGTGATGTAGGCTTGTATATCAATCATCCTTTGATCATCAGCTGCAAGTGGCTGACCTTCCGCTGGGTTTCTGATGCACCAGTTGATCATCTCCCAAAGTGGCACAACTTTACCAATCTGTTTCTGAAATTTCGGGTAAGTTTCTGGGTGAGTATTTGCTGCATTGGGATGGCATTGAGCACAAACTACTTTGTTGCTACCTAACGGTGTCGTCCATAACTTCCGGCCAGCTTTTACACTGTTCATAAATTGTTGCTGCCAGCGTTCAAGATCTTTGTTGCTAAATTCATCTGAATGGACAGGCAGAATTGTTGATAATGCAAAAACAGTAATTAACAATACTGTTTTAGGAAACTGGATTCGATTGATCACGGTTTTTCTCCTGGAAAAATAATTATGATTAGTAATGATTTTGTGAAGGGATATGAGCATCTTTATCTTGATATAGAGTATCTTCCGGTCTTTTGTTTTTTTGGTTGAATCGTATACTACGGTCCTGATTATCATACAACGTGAAATTTATATCGACATTTCCATTACCCATGTTAATCAATTGCCAGCCAGTTGCATCCCGTTCAAAAAAAGGGTCTGCCCGATTCATTGGCACGGTTAATTTAGGCAAATATTGTTCCGCTTGAGCATAGGATGATGGATAAGGCCAGGGCCAGGCTGTGGCCATCACGGAATGAAAACTGATATTGCCGATTTGATTGTATTGTATTTGATGAACATGGCCATAAATGACCGATACTTTATTAAAGGGTTTTAGCAAAGCCTGAATTTGTCCGGCATCTTCCGTCCAGAAATTCCAGCCTTTATAAATTTTCTGTAATGGCGAATGAGAAAAAACTACAATTGGTGTGGATTTAGCAATGTTTGATAGGTCATTTTTCAGCCAGTATCTTTGCTGTTCTCCAACCATGAATGGCGAACCATTAGGATTATCAAGACCAGCCATCTCAAGCATGCGCTGTTCGGCACTTGGCCAGCGATTATAAGTCCAGTCATCATAAGTACGGATACTGTTGAGGACAACGAAATGTACTCCTTTATGATCAAAGCTGTAAAATTGAGGACCAAATAGTTTTTCCCAATACGCGCCCAGGTCAAGGTAATAATCGTGTTCCCCCATGACATAGCGGACTTTATGATTAAGTGCGGACATAATTTCGGCACCGTGATCCAATTCCGGTTTGCTTCCTAGTTGCGCAAGATCACCACCGAACATGACAAAATCAGGTTTAGGGAATAGTAAATTAGTTTCAGCAACTGCACGAATTAGGCCTCTATCCCAATTTCTGACGAAACGAGAACCTTTAATATGCTGAATATGGGCATCAGATATGTAGGCGAAGCTAAAATTCTTGCTGGTTTCGGCAAAAGCTAATTCTACCAAGCATACAGGCAAGCTACTGGCTAATGCTAAACTCCCGGTATTTTTAATAAAATTTCGGCGATTAAGATTAGATTTTTTCATAATTATCTCCTTTATTGGGTCATCGCATTAACAGTAGAGGTAGCATATTCTGGACTGGTAAGCGCTTTCATAAAGGCAACCAGCTCATCAATTTGTGAATCTGTCAGATTTAATGGCCGGATACCTCCGCTAAGATATGGATTAACTTTGGTATGTACTGGGGTAACGCCTCCATTGTTGTAGTGAATAACGACGTCTTTAAGCGTCTTAAGGCTGCCGTCATGCATGTATGGAGCTGTCAATTCGACATTTCGTAATGTTGGTGTTTTAAAAGCGCCAATTTCATCAATATTCTTGGTGACAGCAAAGCGTCCCAATTCTGATGATTTTTTGTTGGTAAGTACCAATATGTCGACTTCATTGCCACTAAACTTTGATTGTAAAAAAGCCTTGGCTAATTCCGGAACGTCTTGCTGTATTTCATTAATACCAATTCCGATATTATGAAAGCGACTGTCGGTGAATAATGCATGATCTTGCTCAATGGTATGACAGGATACACAACGCCCTTGACCAATGAAAATCTGAAACCCTCTTTTTTGTTGTTCTGTTAACGCCTTATCATCACCGAAATAATACTGATCAAATGGAGAATTGCCAGAAATAATAGTGCGCTCAAAGCTGGCTATCGCTTTGGCAACATGGTCTATGTTTATTTGATTTTTGTTAATTCCGAAAACAGTTGTAAACGCTGTAATGTATGTGGGATCATTTCTAACGATTGAAATAATGGGTTCATGATTTGCAAGGCCATGTTCAACCGGATTGATAAATGGTTGCTTGGATTGTCCTTCAAGATCCGGTTCGCGGCCATCCCAAAATTGTGATTTGTAAAATGCCGCATTAATGACTGTTGGTGCATTTCTAGTCCCCATTAAATTATGATGGCCCAGTGAAAACTGCAAGCCATCAGTAAATGCTTTTTTTCTATCATGACAGTTAGCACAGCTTACCGTACCGTCGATAGAAAATCGCTTGTCATGGAATAGTTTATCTCCCAGGCTGATTTTTTCTGAAGTCTGGGGGTTATTTGACGGTACCGGAACGGTAGGCAGCCCTAATAAAGGATTCTTGTTTTTCTGGCTGGATGCGGAATTTGAATGTGACTGCGGTTTTTCATTCAAATTTGGTTTGCTGTCAATTGATTGGGAGCATGCGATTAATATCGTCACACTCCATGTTATCAAGAATAAAGATCGCATAAATACCTCCTGGGTTATTTAGTTAGGAGCAAGAGCTAGGGTTCACTATAGGTATTCTTTATCAATTAGTAAAATTGATTGAATATATCGTATCGATTGTTTATTTTAATGACTGTTTCTTGATAAATTGATTGTTATGAAATTACCCACAGTAAAGCAACTACTTTATTTAATCGCCCTTGATGAATATCGGCATTTTGGCAAAGCTGCCAAATCCTGCTTTATTTCACAATCAGGCTTCAGTATAGCGATTAAAGATCTAGAGGACTTATTGCAAGTACAATTAGTCGATCGAACCAATAAATCCGTAACGATTACAGCAATTGGAAAGCAGGTAGTTACCAGAGCGCGTTTGTGTTTGCATGAACTGGAATTATTAACTGAAATCCCCATTGATTCACAATATCCATTATCAGGAAAGCTGGTCTTAGGCGTTATTCCTACCATTGCGCCGTTTTTGATGCCTTTATTGCTGGAGCCTGTTCGTGCCCAGTTTCCAGCTTTGAAATTGTTTTTAAAAGAACAAACGACACAATTGCTGTATGACGAATTGATGGCCGGTTATATTGATTTAATGCTGGTCGCATTACCTTATGAGTTCAAACATGTCGATATCATGCCTTTGTTTAAGGATCGATTTATGTTTGCTTGCCATGTTCAGACGAAGTGGATTAATAAACAAAAAAAACTGGTTGATCAGTTACAGGAAGATAGTGTTTTGTTGCTTGAAGATGGTCATTGTTTACGTGAACATACTTTGCTAGCCTGCAAATTACTACATACAAACAAAGTGAATCAGTTTGCTGCGACCAGTATTCACACTTTATTGCAAATGGTCGAAATTGATTTGGGGGTAACTTTTATACCTGAAATGGCACAGAATTCGGCATTACTGGCCGGTTCGGGGATTGAGGTATATCCATTTGATGAACAAAGCTACCGTGAAATTGGTTTAGTATGGCGCAAAAACAGTAGCCATGATGAGGAATTTCGATCTTTTGGAGAATTTATACAAAGAACTTATTCTGCACTTAATCATAAAAGAACCAATTAATCTTCATAGATGGTATTCACCAAATCTTTGAACCAGCGTGGTCTGAAAATAACGGCATACAGACAAATTATGCTGGTGATTGGAAAAGGCCCCATGCCAATAACGATCATAAAAACTAGAAATAAAGCGGTGTAAATCCGAGCCTTCATTGTTTGAAAAATTTTTGGTTTGGTTCTAATTGCAGTCATTCGTCAGTAAGCGTACACTCAAATTAAGCTTACAACAACCGAGGAATGTAATGCCATTAGTTGTTAAGTTAGATTTTATTAGGTTTTTGATTACAATTTTAACGATATGCGAGAGCGCATTGGTTTTTGGCCAAGCTCATTTGCAAAGAAACCATACTGATTTGATACCCAAGAAAATTATTCAGCTACAAATAGAGGGTCCAGTCGGGCCGGCAACTTCAGATTATCTGGTTCGGAATCTGGATCATGCGGCGGAAAAAAATGTGCTATTTGTACTCATTCGCATTGACACCCCGGGGGGGCTTGATACTTCGATGCGCGAGATAATCAAGAAAATTATTGCCTCACCTGTTCCTGTCGTCAGTTATGTTGCCCCGAGTGGTGCCAGAGCGGCAAGTGCAGGAACCTATATTTTGTATGCCAGCCATATTGCAGCCATGGCGCCGGCAACAAATCTGGGTGCGGCTACTCCTGTACAACTAATAAATCCAGGCCAATTTGGTAAAGACAAGCCTTCTAGAAACCAAGAAGACCAAAAACCGAATGTGGTTATCGATGATCCCATGGCGCATAAAGTTATTAATGATGCGGTCGCCTATATCCGAGGTTTGGCAAAAATGCGTGGTAGAAATGAACAATGGGCTGAACAAGCAGTGCGAGAGGCGGCTAGTATTCCTGCTGAAGAAGCATTACAGCATCACGTCATTGATTTGTTGGCTGTTGATGAGGCTGATTTAATCAGACAATTAGATCAAAGAAAAGTGAACGTACTGGGACATGAGGAAGTTTTACTCACAAAAAATGTCATGATAGAAAAGATTGATCCAGATTGGCGGAGTGAGTTGCTGGCTATCATTACTAATCCGAATATTGCTTATATTCTGATGCTGGTAGGAATATACGGGTTAATTTTCGAGTTTACCAATCCTGGAAGTGTGGGTCCGGGGACAGTTGGTGCAATATGTTTGTTGCTGGCATTATTTGCCTTTCAGGTATTACCCATTAATTATGCAGGAATGGCATTAATCATTTTTGGAATTGCACTGATGATTGCTGAGGCATTTGTGCCCAACATTGGCATTCTTGATTTTGGTGGTGTTGCTTCATTTGTGCTCGGTTCAATTATTTTGTTGGATACCGATGCTCCCGGTTTTGGTATTAATTTAGGGTTAGTAGCTGGAATTGCTTTAAGCAGCGCCTTGTTCTTTATATTGGCTTTAGGTTTGTTAGTGAAATCGAAGCGAGTACCGATTGTTTCTGGCCGGGAGGCACTAATGGGCGAATCAGGTGAAGTGCTAGAAAACTTTGATGAAATCGGTATGGTTCGAGTTCATGGTGAAAATTGGCGAGCCAGATCAGAAAGGCCGCTGGGTAAACATGAAAAAGTGATTATTTATGATATCGACGGTTTAATCTTGTTAGTGAAACCCTTTCAACAACAAAAACAGGAGTAATGATTATGTTGAGCTATTTTGGCTATGTATTTCTGAGTATTCTTTTTATTATTCTAATTAGTGCGTTCCGTGTTTTACGGGAATATGAACGGGGCGTTATTTTTATGCTGGGCAGGTTTTACAAAGTCAAAGGTCCTGGTTTCATCATTGTTATCCCCCTAATACAGCAAATGGTCAAGGTTGATTTACGCACCATTGTCATGGATGTACCCACCCAGGATGTTATTTCCCGCGACAATGTATCTGTCAAGGTAAATGCAGTGGTCTATTTTAGGGTGATTGATCCGGATAAAGCCATTATTCAGGTCGAAAATTATTACGATGCGACCAGTCAATTAGCTCAAACTACCTTGCGTTCGGTATTAGGCCAACATGATTTGGATGAAATGCTTTCCAGCAGAGATAAATTAAACGCAGACATCCAGGAAATTCTTGATGCTCAAACTGATGCCTGGGGAATTAAGGTCGCCAATGTTGAAATCAAACATGTGGATCTCGATGAAAGCATGATTCGAGCAATTGCAAAGCAAGCGGAAGCTGAGCGGGAGCGCCGAGCAAAAATTATTCATGCAGAGGGTGAAATGCAGGCTTCAGAAAAACTATTGGAGGCTGCAACGATTTTGTCAAAACAACCCCAGGCCATTCAGCTTAGATATTTGCAAACATTAACGGAAATTGCGGGGGAAAAATCATCAACTATTGTATTCCCGCTTCCAATTGATATTTTGAAATCAGGTAAAGTTTAAATGAATGATTTGCTGACATTGAATGTGTTGCTGGGAAATTTGCAAAATTCTACTCTTTATTCACACCCGGTAACTAAATTTGAGGTAATAGAGACTCATATTTCCTGGGTATTGCTGACTGGAGATTACGCTTATAAAATCAAGAAGCCAGTAAATTTCGGTTTTCTGGACTTTTCGACCCTTGGTAAAAGACATTTTTATTGTAATGAAGAGCTGCGTCTCAATCGGCGTTTGGCGCCAGAACTATATCTAGAAATGGTTGTTATTACTGGGGATGAAGAACAACCCAAAATTAATGGCAATGGGCCGGTTTTTGAATATGCAGTAAAAATGCGCCAATTTCCTCAATCGAATTTGCTGAATAATTTGTTAAAGTCCGGTCTGCTTGGGGGGGGGTATCTAGATGAACTGGCCGAGGTAATTGCAAATTTTCATGCAAATGTTGAAATTGCTGACGATTCCATGAATTTTGGTATGCCAGACAAAATTATGAAGCCAGTGCTGGAAAATTTTTTGCAAATTCGTCAATCTCTGATTCATCCCCTTAATGAGGGATTAAAATTACTGGAGGAATGGAGCAAACTTGAATATCAGCGTCTTGTTTCAGTTTTTGAATACCGAAAAAAAAATGGCTTTATTCGTGAATGCCATGGTGACTTACATCTGGCTAATATTGTGCTTTTTGCGAATAAAATCGTCCCTTTTGACGGAATTGAATTTAATAATAATTTGCGCTGGATTGATGTGATGAGCGAGGTGGCGTTTTTGGTGATGGATCTCAAAGCGCATCAGCATCAGGATTTTGGGTTCCGTATTTTGAACAGCTATTTGGAGCACACAGGCGATTACCAAGGTTTACAGGTATTGAGATTTTATTGTGCTTATCGGGCCATGGTCAGAGCTAAAATAAATATTCTGAATTGTCAGCAGCATAAAGATGAACAAAGCTTTTCAGAAGCATATCAGGAATACAACAATTATCTCCAATTGGCATCAGAATACACTCAAACAACTTCAAGAAAGCTGGTGATTTGTCATGGTTTTTCTGGTTCCGGAAAAACTGTCGTTTCCCAATTATTGCTGCAGCATTTGCCTGCGATAAGGATTCGATCAGATGTAGAAAGAAAACGTATGCTTGGAATGGAGCCTGAAGCACGAAGTCATTCCGCCCTAGGCAGTGGCTTGTATTCGCCAGAAATTAACCAGCAAACCTATCTGAATTTATTGGAACTGGCGAAAAATATTATAAATTCGGGTTTTTCAGTTATTGTTGATGCAACATTTTTAAAACATCAGCAGCGACGGCTCTTTCTGAATTTGGCGTTAGAACTGAATGTACCCTTAAGAATTGTTTCATGTCAGGCGAAAGAATCAGTTTTACGGCAACGGGTGATCAATAGAGAGCAGGTTGGGAAAGATGCTTCAGAAGCTGGTATTGAAGTTTTGGAACTACAAATGCGGAAAACACAGCCATTATTTCCTGAGGAAAAAAAACTGGCTGTCATAGTAAATACAGCAAAAGAAATTCAGATTGACCAAGTTATAAAAAAATTACAATAACTGATGATTCTCTTGTTACGTTTTTTTTGATCAATCGAAAATTAGTTAGGTAAGTTATAAATGAAGACTTAGGCTTCCAGGGGAGTCTCTCGAAATGTTACGTCAATGATAATATCGATCAGCCTGAGTACATCATCGCTTTTTCTGGCATCGATAGGAACTACTGGCCATTGCATATCAAATTTTTTCATAAATCGCTTATAGTCAGCAATACTGTGTTTGTTATTTACATCAAAATGGGTGATGCCAACAACAGCATGATTAGATTGCAAAAATTCCTGATTATGAGTTAGATAAAAATTCAAGTCTTCAAGTGGTGATTTTTGATTATTATTAATTAGAATTATTAAACCACTAGCCCCTTCTGTTAAAATTGCGCCCATAA
>JALXCS010000144.1 GCA_026990815.1 Methylomonas sp.
CCAAGCACGGATTTTGAAAGAGTGCTTGGTTATAGGGACGATGCGGAATTAATTCATCGGGATAATATGGTTTTGCTGTAACTTATTCAGGAAGCTGGGAGGACAAAAAAACCGAGAATAATAACCCCGGTTTTCGAAATTTTTGTCTGCAAATTTAAGTGATTGATTTAATTTTAGCGTTAAGTCTACCCTTTTTACGCGCTGCGAAGTTTTTATGAACCAAGCCTTTTCCGCTAGCTGAATCAATCAAGGGCTCGGCTACCTTGAAAGCTGCTCGCGCTTTCTCTACGTCACCTTGTTCGACAGCAGCAGTAACCTTTTTAATGAAAGTGCGCAGTTTGCTTTTTTGTCCCGCATTGCGTTCGCGGCTCTTTTCCGATTGACGAGCGCGCTTTCTTGCTTGTGCTGTGTTAGCCATGATTCCTCAAAATAAAATTAGTTGATTAAGAACAGAGTATTATCAGCATAAATGGTATGATTGTCAAATTTTATCGTCCAGATTAATAGATGAGCCGACAATTATTAAAATCCACAGCTATTGTCAGTAGCATGACCTTGATTTCCCGTATTCTTGGGTTTGTGCGGGATATGTTGTTTGCCCGTATTTTTGGTGCCGATGCCAGCACTGATGCTTTTTTTGTCGCTTTTAAAATACCAAATTTCTTACGCCGATTGTTTGCTGAGGGTGCTTTTTCCCAGGCTTTTATCCCGGTATTATCAGAATATAAAGAAAAAGGAGGTAAAGCTGCATTACAACACTTTGTAGACAGAACAGCGGGTACGTTTGCCGTTATATTACTGTTGGTTACGATTGTTGGTGTTTTTGCAGCGCCGATATTGATATATATTTTTGCGCCAGGTTTTGCCTGGAATGGCAATCAACATGATCTGGCAGCACAATTACTTCGTTTTACTTTCCCGTATTTGTTTTTTATTTCATTGGTTGCTTTTGCCGGAGGAATTTTAAATACCTTTGGCAAGTTCGCTATTCCAGCTTTTACTCCGGTGTTTCTTAATCTTTGTATGATTGCAGCCGCAGTCTGGTTGTCGCCAATGATGGCGGAGCCAATAATGGCGCTTGCGTGGGGAGTATTCGCGGCAGGTGTTGTGCAATTGTTATTTCAGATTCCGGCGTTATTGCGTTTGGGGCTATTACCAAAACCCAAGTTTGGTTTTAGAGATGAAGGTGTTAAACGCATCATGAAATTAATGCTTCCGGCAATATTTGGGGTTTCGATTACCCAAATAAATTTATTGCTGGATACCTTGATTGCCTCTTTTTTGGTTTCAGGCAGTGTGTCATGGTTATATTATTCTGACCGGTTAGTGGAATTTCCCCTGGGTGTATTTGGTATTGCATTGGCTACGGTGATTTTGCCAAATTTATCGAAAAATCATGCTGCTGATGATACTGTGGGCTTTTCAAGATCTTTAGATTGGGGGCTGAAACTGGTGTTGTTAATTGGCACACCGGCTGCCATCGGTTTGTTATTGCTTGCTGAACCGATGCTTTCGACACTTTTTCAATACCACGAATTTACGCATCAGGATGTAGTAATGGCTGGTCGAAGTTTAATGGCTTATTCACTGGGTTTGCTGGGGTTTATTTTGGTGAAAGTGTTGGTGCCGGGTTTCAGTTCACGCAAAGATATGAAAACGCCGGTTCGATTCGGGATATATGCAATGATTGCCAATATGTTCATGAATATCGCTTTTGTTTTTCCATTGGCTCATGCAGGGTTGGCCTTGGCAACCTCACTGGGTGCTTTTTTTAATGCCAGTTTGTTATTAACCAAATTGTTAAAAGACAAGATATATCAACCATCAAAAGGTTGGTTGT
>JALXCS010000145.1 GCA_026990815.1 Methylomonas sp.
GTGTTAAGTGTTGTTGCCGCCTCAGTTTTTTTGTTGTTATCTGCTGAAAATCAGGAAAAGGTATTACCACACGGCATTAGTTTTGCTATCGGCGCACTTTTAGCGGTGTCTTTTTGGGGGTTGATTCCCCATGCTTTTTCTGATGTTGCTCCAGAACAATTTCAATCGTTATCTGCAACAATCATGATTGGTCTGCTAAGTTTTTTTATTCTCGAGAAACTTTTAATCTGGCGACATTGTCATTCAGGCCGTTGTGAAGTGCATATTGATGAGGATCATCATCATCGATCTGCAGGGGTATTGATTATTGTTGGCGATGGCATTCATAACTTTGTTGATGGTGTTTTGATTGCAGCTGCCCTTTTGACTGATGTGCAGCTTGGTATTGTGACCAGTCTTGCTGTTGCAGCCCATGAGATTCCCCAGGAGGTTGGAGATTTTGCGATTTTGTTACAAAGTGGTTATAGTAAATCAAAGGCGTTGTTTTATAATGTGCTATCCAGTCTAACCACGGTACTAGGTGGCATTATTGCCTATTTTTGGCTGGAAAACCTGCATGAGTATCTACCTTTCTTTTTGGCGGTAGCGGCATCCAGTTTTATTTACATAGCGGTGGCGGATTTAATTCCTTCTTTGCATAAAAGGACGGATATGAAAACTTCTTTGGGGCAAATCGCGTTAATAGCGGCAGGAGTATTGTTGATCAGTTCCATGCATCAATTTGCGCATGGGTTTGAAGATGTGGAACAACATCAAATACAAGAGCTTAATGCTGAAAATTGACAAAAAAGCCCCAAATTAATGAGGCTTTTTTGTTATAAGGTTGGTTTGATTTTTTATAAAGAGTAGTACATATCAAATTCAACCGGGTGAGTACTCATGCGTAGACGCGTTACTTCTTCCATTTTTAGATCGATATAACCATCAATCGCATCATCAGTAAATACGCCGCCTTTTTTAAGGAATTCGCGATCTTCATCCAGGGCCTTTAACGCTTCATCAAATGAGAATGCAACCTGTGGAATATTTTTTTCTTCTTCAGGCGGTAAGTCGTATAGATCTTTGTCCATAGCATCACCAGGATGTATTTTATTTTCAATGCCGTCCAGACCTGCCATTAACATTGCGGCAAAGCATAAATATGGGTTAGCGGTTGAATCACCAAAACGTACTTCGATACGACGTCCTTTAGGGTTGTTCACAAAAGGCACGCGGATTGAAGCTGAACGGTTGCGTGCAGAATATGCCAGCATTACCGGGGCTTCAAAACCTGGTACCAGACGTTTGTAGCTATTGGTTGAAGCGTTTGCAAAAGCATTAAGAGCTTTGGCATGTTTGATAATGCCGCCAATATAATACAGTGCGGTTTCTGAAAGACCTCCATACAAGTCACCAGTAAACAGGTTGACGCCATCTTTTGCTAAAGATTGATGAACGTGCATACCGTTGCCATTATCACCAACCAGTGGTTTTGGCATAAAGGTCGCCGTTTTGCCATACACGTGCGCGATATTGGTAACGACGTATTTAAGTACCAATACTTCATCAGCCTTGTTAACCAGTGTGTTGAATAATGAGCCTATTTCACATTGACCAGCTGTTGCAACTTCATGATGATGGACTTCAGTGGTTTGGCCCATCTCTTCCAGCGTTAAGCACATTGCGGAGCGCATGTCCTGCAATGAATCGACAGGAGGAACTGGAAAGTAGCCACCTTTTACACCTGGCCGATGACCAATGTTTCCATCTTCGTAAATCTTTTCTGAATTCCATTCTGCTTCTTCAGAGTCTACTTTATATGAGCATTCGCCCATGCTGGCAGTCCAGCGGACATCATCGAATACGAAAAATTCGTTTTCAGGACCAAAATAAGCAGTGTCGGCAATTCCGGTTGAATTCATGTAAGCTTCTGCACGTTTTGCGATGGACCGTGGGTCGCGCTCATATCCCTGCATGTCGCTTGGCTCGATAATGTCGCAGCGAAGGATCATGGTGGTGTCATCATAAAACGGATCGATAACCGCAGTTGAAGCGTCCGGCATCAGGATCATGTCCGATTCATTGATGCCTTTCCATCCGGCGACAGAAGAACCGTCGAACATTTTTCCTTCTTCAAAGGTATCTTCATCAATGGTATGTGCCGGGTAGGTGACGTGCTGTTCTTTACCGCGGGTGTCGCAAAATCGAAAATCAACGAATTTCACGTCATTTTCTTTTAGCATGCTTATGGCTTTTTCTACTGACATTTATGAGTCTCCAAGCGTGTTATATATTTAAGGTTATTATTAAGTCGTTTAGTTTGACTGGCTAAAGATAACATTTTTTTGAGCATAAAAAAACGGAGGATTTGAACTCTCCGTTTTTTTTAAAAGTTAAATGAGGGTTGCTGCCTCCTTAGTCAATATTATCGAATAGAAGAAGCACAACCCAGGAGATTTCTATCGTTAAAAAGTGGTTGAAAGGGTGGCTACTGCTCTGGCATCACCCAGGTCACCAAATTCTTCGGCGCCGGCAGTATCGGTATAAGCAACTTCGACGTTAAATCCTGCGATATCTTTGGCAATACCGACTTTCCAGTCCCAGTAGTCGTTGCCACCGCCTTTATGTTTAGGATAGTAACCGACATGGCTGACAATGGTGGTATTCCAGGCCCAATCCGGTAAAGTATAGTCACCAGCCAGATCCATATAACCGATACCTACACGGTTTTCAAGGTCGAGGTCTTGATACCAGTAGCCGCTTAAATTAAGATTTTCAACAGGTGACAGAGCCAAACCAAAATATATTTCGTTGAAGTTTAAGCTGTCTGTTTCTTGGGGGTAATGATAGTGTAACCAGCCAATATCATAGGTCACCGCTAGGCCGCCCAGATCAATATCACGACTGAATCCAAGATAGATATCAAGCTCGATACTGTTGTTATTCGGAGCAAATGGATCGCCGCCATCACCAAAGTCAACATTTGATCCCCAAACGCCAAAATAAGCCCCACTTTCATGGGAGATATCAAACGAACCTTGAATAGCGGCGGCATTATTGGTTTGAGAAATACCACGCCAGATGTAATCAGTGGTTAAAGCAAAGCTGGCGCTGGCATCAAATCCTTTTGGCAAAGTGTCCGAAGGCGCTTGGTCACCAAAGCTTCTGGAGATTCCAAAATAAATTCTTGAATCGTCTAAATCGCCTGCGTCTGCACCACTAGTGTCAACATAGGCAACTTCAAACCCAAAGCCATAGAGCTGCTTGGCTAAGCCGACCTTCCAATCCCAATAATCATTCGCTCCGGCTCTGCGCCAGTAGTGGCCTCCGTGGGCAATAATCTGCAGATTCCACAAGAAATCAGGCAGGGTGTAATCGGCGCTCATATCGAGATAGCCAATGCCTGGTTTACTTTCTACACCGATATCCTGGTAGTAGTAAGTGCTGAAATTAAAATTTTCGAAAGGAGAAATTCCTACGCCAAAATAGACTTCATTGAAATTTATTCCTGTTTCTTCTGGGTATTCGTAGTGTAAAAAACCAATATCATAGGTTAAGGCCATTTTGCCTATTTCAATTTCATTGGAAAAGCCAGCATATAGATCGAGCTCCATGCTGTTATCAGTATCGCCAAATTCTACATTTGAAGCCCAAGCGCCAAAATAGATGCCGCTTTCATGGCTCATATCGAAAGAGCCTTGAATGGTGGTGCCATTGGAGGTTTGGGAAACGCCACGCCAGATATAGTCATTGGCAAGGGTAATGGTGGCGCTTGGTGTCCAGCCATAATAAGATTTTGTTGTTTCTTCATCTGCAATTGCTATGAAGGTTGTTGCAATTAACCCAATTGCAACAGGTAGTTTTTTGTTGATCATATTGACTCCCGTTTTTAATTATTCCAGGTAATAGTATCACAAAAAAATTCAATTACAAGATCATGATATATAATGTTTTTTTGATTATACAAGAATGGTATTAATTTATCTATATGCACATTTTTGGTGCGTTTTGGATGCGTCTATTTGTTCTGTTGATAGAGATTTCACGACAGAATGCTTAGATTTGTTGTATTTTTGTGACAAAAAAGAGGCTGTGATTTCTCGATTTTTTTGAACCAACTTTGTGCAAACAATAATTTGGCGCACCAAAAGTGTGAAAATCAATCATTAGTTTTGATGTATTTCATTAATTAGTTTTAGTTCAAGTTACGGCAACTATTTTGAGGATCAAAAAAATAATTGTAAATAACTCTTGATTGTCAATTATTGATTTTTCTAAATAACTTATTGATTGGTAATAGATTAAGAAGAATTCCAAGAGATATTGGTGGAAAAAAATGGATTAGATTTTTTTTGTATGTGTAGCAATGAGTTAAAAAATATGGAGCTGGCACAATATATGCTCTTTCGACCATGAGGTCCTATTTTTTGGAGGTGACTGATGAAGCTAATAACAGCAATAGTAAAACCATTTAAATTGGATGATGTCCGAGAAGCATTATCTGATATTGGCGTGTCTGGAGTAACTGTAACTGAGGTGAAGGGGTTCGGGCGTCAAAAAGGCCATACAGAACTTTATCGAGGTGCAGAATATGTGGTGGATTTTTTGCCAAAAGCAAAAATCGAAGTGGCGATTCCTGATGATCTGGCAGATCAAGCTGTAGAAGCTATTTCCAAAGCAGCAAACACTGGAAAGATTGGAGATGGTAAAATCTTCGTGAGTGCTCTTGAGCAGGTTATTCGTATTCGGACGGGGGAAACCGGCGAAGAAGCATTATAATTTTAATAACAATATGAGGATTGGAAAGTGGATAAAATAATCGAATTAAGCTATGCCCTTGATACGTTCTACTTATTAATGAGCGGGGCCTTGGTGATGTGGATGGCGGCTGGTTTTGCTATGCTGGAAGCAGGATTGGTTCGTGCTAAAAACACTGCCGAAATTTTAACTAAAAATATAACTTTATTTGCTGTTGCTTGCATAATGTATATGCTGTTTGGCTATAACATTATGTACCCAGGTGATGCGGCTGTTAACAGTATTTGGCCTGGAATCAGTTTTTTATTAGGTGCTGACAATACTGCCACAGAGGTTGCCAAGAGTAATGGCGATATTGTTTATTCCAATATGGCTGATTTTTTCTTTCAGGTGGTTTTCGTTGCCACTGCCATGTCTATCGTTTCAGGGGCTGTTGCAGAGCGGATGAAATTGTGGGCCTTCCTTCTGTTTGCAGTTGTAATGACCGGTGTCATTTATCCGATTCAAGGTTATTGGAAATGGGGCGGTGGTTTTTTGGATGGTCTTGGTTTTTTTGATTTTGCCGGGTCCGGTGTTGTACATTTGGCAGGTGCAAGCGCTGCTCTGGCTGGTGTAATTTTACTTGGGCCACGGAAAGGAAAGTATGCTGCAAATGGTGAAATTCATCCTATTCCAGGCTGTAATATGCCGTTAGCAACTTTAGGAACCTTTATATTATGGTTAGGGTGGTTTGGTTTTAATGGTGGATCGGAGTTGATTATTTCGAATGTTGATGAAGCTAACGTAGTGGCAAAAGTATTCGTCAATACTAATACTGCAGCTGCTGGTGGAGTTGTTGCGGCTTTATTGACGGCACATTTCCTTTTTGGCAAGGCTGATTTATCTATGACTTTGAATGGTGCTTTAGCTGGTTTGGTTGCTATAACCGCTGATCCTTCCAGTCCGGATCCAATGTTGGCTACAATTATCGGGCTTGTTGCCGGCGTGTTGGTGGTATTTTCAATTACCTTCTGGGATAAAGTTAGAATCGATGATCCAGTTGGGGCAATTTCTGTACATGGCATTGTTGGTATTTGGGGATTATTAGCGGTTTGTTTTTCTAATGCCGACTCAACAATTTCTGCACAATTAATTGGCATAGTTACTATTTTTAGTTTCGTTTTTCTGGCCAGCCTTTTGGTTTGGTTCATTATTAAACTGATTATAGGTATCAGAGTTTCTGAAGAAGATGAATACCAAGGTGTGGATTTTTCAGAATGCGGAATGGAAGCTTATCCGGAATTTACTGGTACAGGAAAATAACAGATTCTCTTTTTTTGGATTCAGAAAACGGGCTTAATGAAGCCCGTTTTTTTGTTATACTGTTATAGAAAATTTCTTGGTGGAAAAGTTTTTGCTGCTGGAAATTTTGATGCTCGTAGTATTGCCTGGTTGAGAATGGAATCAGCCTCGACTGGCCCAAATGCCTCGCATAAGGCGATATAGATACAGTGTACCGCACTGCTTAGCTCATTAGCAGCTATGTTTTTTTTGAAGGATTTTAAATTAAGAGCATCAGCCCAACTTAGAATTTGTTGCCGATTATCTTTAGACAGTTTGATATTAGCAAGTTCTTCTTTAAGCGTGTCTTTAAATGCGCTATATCCGGGATTATTTGGAAATTTTGTTTCTTCGATAATTGATGAAATAAGAACAGCAAAAACAGTCATTTCTGGAGTGCCTCTGATTTTTTTTGCTGGCACACCGGTACTATCTTTGCTAGCCCCGCGGAATTTTAACATTTGTGGCATCGGGTCTTGCGGGTATAATTCCTCCGGTAAATCGAGATTACGATTTAATTTTGGATATAAAGTGGTAATAATATTATTATCTAGTCCTAATAGTTCGGCAGTGACTCCAAAAAAACCGATAAAAGTCATTTTGTCAGCAAAATGATCTCTTTCTTCTAACATCCACATGGCTTGCATTAGTACTTCGCCTTTAATTACTTCTGCAAAAGTCATGTAGGCTGCGCATCTGCGTCGGGTTAAATCAAGAGGCTGCACAGTGTTGTTGGCCATTTGTTACTTTTCAATTTCTCTGTGAGTGATCGCCTGGTTAAATTCGGCATATCCAATTTCGTAATGTTCAGCATAATCCAGCCCTCTTTGTTCTTGGATGCTACTGGTACGAAGGCTAAGAAATTTATCTACTGCTTTGAAAGTTAGATATGCAGTAGGAAAACTCCAGGCAAATGCAGTAATTACCCCTAGAAGTTGAATGGTTATACGGGTTATAGAAAGCATGTCTCCAGTGTAAAACACGCCTGCGGCAACAGTTCCCCAAACACCGCAAAACCCATGAACGGCAACAGCACCGACGACATCATCAATCTTATAGCGTTCAAGAAGAGCAGTACCCCAAACCAGAATAATGCCACTAATCAGACCGGTAAGAATTGCCGTTCCAGGAATCATAATATCCGCGCCAGCAGTAACAGAGACCAGACCCCCGATGCTTGCATTGACGGTCGTGGTCATCATGATTGGTTTGTTGGTCAGAGCCATAAAAAAAATTGCACCCATTGCGCCAGCACAAGCGCCAAGATGAGTGTTCAGCAAGACTATGCCAAGGCTGTCCAAGCTGATTATGCTTCCGCCATTAAAGCCAAACCAGCCGAGCCAGAGAATAAATCCTCCCAATGCAATCATAGGTAAATTATGTCCCGGAATATATCGAGTTTCACCCAGTTTGGAGAAACGTCCTAATCTTGGTCCCAAAACCATGACCGCTGCAAGGGCGCACCAGCCACCTACGGAATGTACAACGGTTGCTCCGGCAAAATCTATAAACCCAAGTTGGTTCAACCAGCCACTTGAGTTCCAAGCCCAATGTCCAAAAACAGGATAAATTAACGTACAGATGACAGACGCTGAAAGCATATATGAGACAAATCTCATTCGTTCAGCCACTGCGCCGCTAACGATAGTAGCGCAGGTTGCTGCAAACATAAGCTGGAAAACCAAGCTGATGGTTGCTTTATTCGAAAGAGTGCTATCCAGAAAATTACTGATTCCAAACAGTCCTGCATGGCTTTCGCCAAACATAAGCCCGTAACCGATTGCCCAGAAAAAAATGCTTCCAAAACAAATGTCGGTGTAATTCTTCATGATCACGTTAATGGCATTTTTTGCTCTGGATGCTCCACATTCAAGCAAGGCAAACCCTGCTTGCATGAAAAATACAAGAGCAATGCTGGTTGCAAGCCAAATAATTTCACTTGATATAACGGATTCAGAAGAATTGGCATGAGCAGCAGGCACCCAGGCCATTAGAAGACTAAAAAACCAGAATAAAAACCTATAGAATTTATGCTTAACTGCAAATGTTGACACAGAATGTTTCCTTAATTGATTTGCTGATAATAACTACTTTGAATTGTTTTTCTGTATTGAAAATAATCCAAATTTAAAATCAATATAGACTGTAGGAAAAAGGGATACTGGCTATTGCTTCACAAAAGCCAGATAATAGCTTTTAGAGCATTTTTAAGTTTTTTTATGGATTGATGTAAATACTTCGTGTTTTGATTGAATGTCAGAAGCAAGAATTTCTGCTAATCTGCATGAAGCGTATAAAGCATCATCAAAACCCAACCATCTATCATTAAAAAAGAATCTCCGCTTAGGTCTCCTGCAAATTTTCCGGCTGAAACTTTGAGTTTAGCCTTCATCAAAAGTGGTTCAGCTTTACAGGGGATTGGACGGCCATTGTTTGCAGTGATGAATTCGAATACATGTTCAGAGCAGTGTTCGTCAATGATAATTTCACATCCAGGGTTGGAAGCCAGTATTACTTTGGAAAAAAGCATTATTAATTGTTCTGTGGTGATAATTTGACCCTGGCAATCAATGACGTTCAGAATGGTTCCATCTTGATGAAAAGATAGTGCAAAATCCGCTTGATGTTGTTGAATGGCAGACTTGAGGTGATTTTTTGATGGGGTAGCGCTGTTTTCAGATTGGCAGTGAATAACCTGACAATCAAGTTCTTGTAAAAGATTTTTAGCCAAGTGTCCGGTAGCACCATTTTCACAGTCTAAAATAATGGTTAAAGGTCTGGTCAGGCGAATATCTTCACTGATTATGCCAATATATTCGTGAATGAAGCTATTATTTTCTAGCTGTTTTCCAGGTTGGTTTTTGAGTAAATCAGTGTCATCAATTTCTCTCAATAACCGTTGTGTTTTTTCTTTTTCTAATATTTCTCCGGCAATAATGATTTTTAAATCGGTTTGCTGATTAGCTGAGCAATCGGTTGTTATCATTACTCCGGTTTTGCCATCATAATGTTGGGTAACAAAATACAGCAGGGGAATGGTTGATCTTCCAAGGTTTAAAGTATCTAGCCCGATTGATTGAATCCCTGCTGCCAGGGAATCGCTTAGAGAAATGCTGGTTTCATGCTCATCAAAAGCCATTATTATTGTGGATATATCATATTTTTTCGCTTCTAAAGCCAAGGCCTGCCCGATATGATGAAGCTTATCAGAAGTAAGTGCTGGATCGCCGCCTCTTGGTGTGCGCCTTAAATCATGGTCGCGAAACAGGGAAACAGATTTGTCGGCAAGTTGTTGGGCTGTTCGGCTTTGAGTCTTTTCAGGAGTATGCTCCTGAATAATTCCTCGAAATTTGAGCATTTCAGAAAGTGGATCGGGTGGCAATTGTTCATTACTCAAGTCAAGATACTTGTTTAACTTTATATATATAATTGAAACCTTATGAGGGCTGATTCCAAAGATTTCGGCGGTTACTCCAACAAAACCCAGAAATGTAAATCGGTCTGCCGAGTGATCGCGTTCTTCAATCATCCACATGGCCTGTAATAGTTGATCTCCACGTAATACTCTGGACAAAATTTTATAGGTTGCACGCCGTCGTTTGGTTAAGTCCAGTGGTTGATTAAAGTCTGTAGGCATGTTGATGAAGGTAGTTTTTTAAAAATGAATGTTGGTTTTTTTATTTTGTTTCAGGAGCAAAGCTCTGTTCAGAGAAATTCGTTATTTAATTAAGTATAGAAGTATTACAAACCCTTGTAGGCAAGATTTGATTATATTCTCGCACTTTCAAGTTTTGTCTTGGTAAACTTTGGTTTTTATGAAGAATTCCATTATTGCCTTACATTCAAGAATGTTATTTTTGGTGTGAAATGTTTTTTTGTTATCATGGCGTCAAGAATTATAAAAAAATATCTAACAAGCAGGAGAAATCATGAAATTAATCACAGCAATAATAAAGCCTTTCAAACTGGATGATGTTAGAGAAGCACTCTCGGATATTGGAATCGCAGGGGTAACGGTAACAGAGGTAAAAGGTTTTGGGCGACAGAAAGGGCACACAGAATTATACAGAGGCGCTGAATATGTCGTTGATTTTCTCCCAAAAGTGAAAATGGAAATTGCTGTTGCAGAAGATAAAGTTGATCAGGCCGTTGATACCATTGTCAATGCGGCAAACACTGGAAAAATTGGGGATGGCAAGATCTTTGTAACTGATTTGGAACAAGTTGTTCGTATCAGAACCGGCGAAACTGGAGCGGATGCTATATAGGTCAACGGTATATTTCAGAAAATATTAGTCTTTAATAGTCACCAACATTTTGAATAATTACAATTTCTCAAATTGAGTTTATGTCTTATAAAAATAATAAATTGCTTATCCCTGGTTTTCTGCTGATGCCTGGACTTGCTTGGGCATCTGAGTTAAATCAAGCCAACACTGCCTGGGTTTTGACTTCGACAGCATTGGTGTTATTTATGACAATCCCTGGTTTATCGTTATTTTATGCCGGCCTGGTACGAAGTAAAAATGTCTTATCAGTATTGATGCAATGTTTTGCTATTACTTGCTTGGTGTCCATTTTATGGCTAGCGGGGGTTTATAGCTTTATTTTTGCAGATGGAGGGGATTTGCAAAAATTTATTGGCGGAGCGGGAAAGGCTTTTTTACCACAAGTAGGAACAGGCAGTTTATCAGGGGATATTCCTGAAACTGTCTTTTTTATGTTTCAAATGACCTTTGCCATTATTACACCAGCTCTGATTGTTGGCGGTTTTGCGGAAAGAATGAAGTTTTCTGCTGTTCTATGGTTTAGTGGGTTATGGCTGATTGTAGTTTATATGCCAGTTTGCCATTGGGTATGGGGCAAAGGTTGGCTGGCTGATCTGGGAGTAATGGATTTTGCTGGCGGTATTGTTATCCATATTAATGCCGGCGTTGCAGCATTGGTGGCTGCCTTGGTACTAGGGAAAAGGAAAGGGTTTCCAACCACTGCAATGCCTCCGCATAATATGACCATGGTGGTTACCGGAGCCGGGATGTTATGGGTTGGATGGTTTGGTTTCAATGCGGGAAGTGCTTTAACGGCTGATGGTTCTGCTGGGATGGCAATGCTGGTAACACATATTGGTGCAGCTACTGGTTCATTAACCTGGATGTTTTTAGAATGGCAGCGTTTTGGTAAACCCAGTGTATTGGGAATCGTAACAGGCATGGTTGCTGGTTTGGGTACCATTACTCCGGCTTCTGGTTTTGTTGGTCCGATTGGAGCGTTAGTTATTGGCATGGCGGCAGGCATTGTTTGTTTTTATGCGACTCAGTTTCTTAAACGTAAATTACAAATTGATGATTCACTGGATGTATTTCCAGTTCATGGCGTTGGAGGCATAACCGGCTCATTGCTAACAGGAGTATTTGCTGCAAAAAGTCTGGGCGGGCTTGGGTTAGCGGATGGTATGACCATTTTGGATCAGCTGGCAGTTCAGGGATTGGCTATTGTAGTTACAATCATTTGGAGTGCTTTATTTAGTTATCTGATTCTAAAGTTAATTGATAAGATCATTGGTCTGCGTGTTAGCAGCGATGATGAGGTTCAGGGATTGGATATTACCTTGCATGAGGAAAGTGGTTATTACAATTTGTAAGTTGCAATAAGAGGATAGGAAACTGTTGGATTATGGATGATTTTACTGCGACAAGTGGCAATGGTTATTAGCTGTATATTTTCTTTGGGTGAGGTTGGTTCAGGAGAAACTCAAACTATTATCACTTCCTTCTTTTCTTTCCGAGGTTAATAGGCGGCCCATGACTCAATATCAGGAAAAAACCGTTCTCCTGAAAAATCCAATTTTGACCATTGCTTGTCTCATTATCATTGTTGCTGGTATGAAGGCAGCAGCGTCTATTTTGACACCTTTATTTCTTGCTTTATTTACAGCTATTGTTTGTTGGCCAGTGCTTTCCTGGTTGGATCGAAAAGGTATTCCTTCGGGGTTCTCTGTTTTTGTTGTGGTCATAGGTTTGATTGTTACTATGGCTGTTTTGGGGGTTTATGTTTTTGCATCTCTGAATCAATTCACCAAGGGTTTGCCAGTGTATCAAGCTAATTTACAGCTACAAACAGCAGGTTTGATTGATTGGCTTCACCAATACGAAATAACTTTTCCTAACGAAAAAGATTTGATTAAAGAAATTAATGCAGGAAAAGTGATGAAATTTGTCGGTACGATGTTAACTGGGTTCGGTGGGGCATTTGCAAATATATTTTTTATTTTACTGACAGTAATTTTTTTATTACTGGAGTCATTTTCTATCCCTTATAAATTCAAGCAAGCATTTGGCCATAGCCGTTTTGATGGCCATGGAGCTATTATCATCAGCAGTATTAATCGGTATTTGGCAATTAAGGCAGTTACCAGTCTAGTGACTGCCGTGTTAATTGCTGTTTGGTTGATGTTGTTACATGTGGATTTCCCTGTATTATGGGGTGTCATTGCTTTTTTGTTGAATTTTGTTCCCAATATAGGATCTATTATTGCCGCAATACCGACGGTTCTACTGGCATTGGTCCAGCTTGGAGGGCAAAGCGCATTGTTAGTGATACTTGGCTATGTGGTTGTTAATACTTTGATAGGTAATGTCTGGGAACCACGCATGATGGGCAAAGGATTGGGATTGTCAACGCTGGTGGTGTTTCTTAGTTTAACATTCTGGGGCTGGGTGTTCGGGACGGTAGGGATGTTGCTGTCAGTACCATTTACCATGATCGCAAAAATCATTTTGGAAAATAATGAGAAAACCCGCTGGATTGCTGTGTTGCTTGGTCCTGAAGGTGAAATGGAAGCACAGGGAAAGAATGTTAATATCAATGCGTTATGAAATTGAATTTTCTTGCAATGTTTTAGTTGGTTGGTTCGCTATCTTTGATCGTTCCAAAACACTTCAGGTTTATTTGTGAATTCAAGGTTAGTTGCAACTAAAATTATCTGTCGGGTTGTCAACAATGGCCAGTCACTTACCTCAGCTATAGAAATTGAGCTTTCGTCTATTCCGAATATTAAGGATCGCGCATTAATTCAAGCAATATGTTATGGAACCATAAGGTATTATCATTGTTTGAATTTTATACTGAATCGACTATTACGCAAGCCGCTGAAAGATAAGGAAATTAGAGTTTTAATTTTGGTTGGTTTGTTTCAGCTCAAATACATGCGGATAAAATCACATGCTGTTGTTTCGCAAACTGTTTCAGCTGTTAACAAAAAAACCTGGGTAAAAGGCTTGGTTAATGCGGTTCTAAGAAATTATCTCAGACAGGAGCAAAACCTTAAAAATTTAGTTGAAGTAAACGAAATTGCAAAATTTTCCCATCCGAAATGGATGATTGATTGGTTGAAATCGGATTGGCCAGAACATTTCGAAAAAATTTTGACCGAAAACAATCGACAGGCGCCTATGGCGTTACGGGTAAATCAGCTAGAAACGACTACAGACCAGTATCTGAAAAAATTACAGGAAAAGGATATTAATGCTTTTGTCAGTTCTGTGAGAAAAGATACCATTGTTTTGAATTCTGGTGTTCCGGTAGAGCAATTGCCAAATTTCAAAAAAGGGTATGTTTCAGTTCAAGACACTGCTGCTCAGTTGGCTGCTGGGTTATTGGGTGTACAAGCCGGTCATCGGGTATTGGATGTATGTGCGGCACCTGGTGGTAAAGTGACGCATCTTTTGGAAGTGCAGCCGCAAATTGAAAAGCTGGTTGCTGTGGATATTGATGAGAACCGGTTATCAAGTATCAATGAAAATTTGCTAAGGTTGAATGTAAAGGCGGATTGTATTGCCGGAGATGCTTGTCGGCCATCGCAATGGTGGGATAATCAATTGTTTGACAGAATTTTAGTAGATGCTCCTTGTTCTGCAATGGGAGTGATAAGAAGACATCCAGATATCAAGTTACTTCGTCGTCAGGAAGACATCAAAAAATTACAGCAACTACAAAAAAAAATTCTTGATGCGATTTGGCCATTACTAAAGCCTGGCGGAAATTTATTGTACGTTACTTGTTCAGTATTTAAGATGGAAAATTCTACGCAAGTTAGTGATTTTTTATCGCGAACGCCGGATGCAACAGAAATTCCCATTCATGCAAATTGGGGAATGACTCAAGTACATGGAAAACAAATTTTAACTGGTGAAAATGGAATGGACGGTTTTTATTATGCCTGTCTTAGAAAAAACTAAACAGGCTTTATTTTTATCAGGAATTTTGATATTTGCTTCGCCGGTATTAAATGCCGATGTTTCCAATAATGTAGAAATAATAGCGGCAAGTCTGGAACCTGAAGAACAAGCTTATTTGTTCAATGCAGAGATAAGATTTAAACTTACTCCCGCTGCGATTGAAGCAATAGAGCATAGTGTTTCTTTATTCTGGACTGTTCGGCTTAAGCTGTATCACCCGCGATCTTTTTTTTGGGATAAAAAAATTCTGGATTATTCCATCCGCTATCGGCTTCGTTTTCATGCATTGTTAAATATGTACCAGGTAGAAAATATGACGACTGGTGAAACCAGGCGCTTTTTTTCATTGCCGGTTGCTTTAAATGCAATGGGAAGAATTCGCGATGTGAAAGTCACTGCAAGCCATGAAATCAACCAATCCAGAATTTTGCATGCGACTTTACTAGTGCAGTTCGATCGTGAAGCATTGCCGTTACCTCTCAGGCCAGTTGCGTATTTTGATTCTCAGTGGGATTTATCCAGTCGGATTTTAGAATGGCTCGTGCAAAAGTAAAGATACCGATCAGCTTGTTGGCACTGATACTGTTTGGCTTGGTTTTGCTATCTTTGCAACTTATGAGTTCGGCAACGCAGGAATCTTCCAGCTTAAGTCAAATGTATTCCTGGCTGTTGCTGGTGAATGCCTTGGGTTTTTTGGCGTTGTTGATTCTGATCGGAATAAATAGCTATGCTTTATTTAGACAGTTAAAAAAACGTGAAGCAGGTTCCAGATTAACAACGCGGATGGTAACGTTGTTTGTTTTGTTGGCCTTGATACCAGCTGCTACGGTTTTTTATTTTTCCATGCAGTTTTTACATAAAAGTATTGATAGCTGGTTTAATGTTGAAATTGATCGGGCAATGGAGGATGCCCTGGAGTTGAGTCAGGCATCATTGGATGATCGAATGCGCTGGCATTTGCGGCAAACACAGCAAATGGCAAGAAATTTAAAAAATAAATCGCAAATCTCCATCATTCTTGATCTGGAGCGATTTCGAAATGAGTTGGGGGCATCGGAATTAGCTTTACTTTCAAAGCGTGGCCGGGTTATTGCTTTTAGCAGTGCTAATCCTAGCGAAATTTTACCCAGCTTGCCAGTTGAACAGATTTGGTTACAGATGCGCAAAACTAACGATTTTGTTGGTTTGGATACGATCAGAGATGATGAGTGGGTTATCCAGGCAGTTGTTGCTTTAAAATCCGACCAGGACCAATATATCCAGGTTATTTATCCTGTTCCAGTCAGAATTGCTGATCTGGCGGATTCTGTAGAATTTGCTTTTGTTCGCTTCCAGGAAATGACCTTTTTAAGGGATTCTTTGAAACTCAGCTTTTCTCTGGTTTTATCTTTGGTGCTTTTATTGAGTTTACTGGCTGCTATTTGGGTGGCATTCCTGATTATTAGAGATATTGTTGCTCCTGTGAAAGAACTGGTAAAAGGAACACAGGCGGTGGCAGAGGGGAATTATGAGCAGCCGCTTCCGGTGATGAGTCAGGATGATTTGGGTTTTTTGGTGAAATCTTTTAACGAAATGATGAGCAGAATTGCCAAGTCGCGGGATGAGGCACGAAAAGCAAGTCAGGAAGTTGAAAATCAACGAGCTTATCTGGAGACTTTGTTGTCCAGTTTGACATCCGGGGTTATCAGTTTTGACGCTGATTTTAAAATACATACTTCTAATCAAGCCGCAAATGTCATTTTACACATTCAAATTAGGCGTTTTTATGGCAAAACCTTATTGGAATTAGCCCATGAGCATTCTAGCCTTTCTGAGTTAGCAATGGGTATCCATCAGTTATTAGAGAAATCTGATGATGTGTGGCAACAGAGCGTTTCTGTTTTGGGATCAAAGGGGCGACAGGAGTTATTATGCCGAGGTACAGTTTTGTATTCGCCGGAAGGTGAGCGGGTTGGAGGTGTGGTTGTTATTGATGATATGACTGATCTAATTCAAGCACAAAAAAATGCAGCTTGGGGAGAGGTTGCCAGACGTTTGGCACATGAGATAAAAAATCCGCTAACTCCGATACAATTATCGGCAGAACGATTACAGCATAAATTATCGTCAGGACTCGATGAAAAAAATGCCGCAATTTTGGGGCGTTCTACGCGAACTATCGTCAACCAGGTTGAGGCAATGAAAAAAATGGTTGATGAGTTTTCTGAATATGCAAGAGCGGCAAGACAACAGACCGAAAATGTAGATTTAATCGCCTTGACAAAGGAGGTTTTGGCATTGTACACATTACAATCAGCAGACCGGTTTATCATGGAGCTTGAGAGTCCTCTGCCCAAAATAAAGGCCGATTTACTCGGTTTAAGGCAGGTGATCCATAATTTAATTAAAAATGCATTGGAAGCAGTCGCAAATGAAGGAAAAATTACTATAAAATTACAATCAGTCGTAGTCCAAAATTCTAATTATGTACAGTTATCGATTTATGATGATGGCATGGGAATTAAACTAGAAGATATAGACAAAATTTTTGAACCGTATGTCACTACAAAAGAAAAAGGAACTGGCCTTGGGTTGGCAATTGTTAAAAAAATAGTTGAGGAACATGGCGGTTTTATTAGTGTTGACAAAGAAGTAGAACGTGGCGCGGGATTTATTGTTAAATTTCCTGCAGATTAATTGAATATATAATTTATGAAAATACAAAATCCAACTATTTTGGTTGTTGATGATGAGCAGGATATTCGTGAATTGGTTTGCGAGATTCTGGAGGATGAAGGCTATCGCGTTAATTCGGCAGAAAATGCCCAACAGGCCCGAGACCAAAAAGCATTACGTCAGCCCGATTTGATTCTGCTTGATATCTGGATGCCTGATATAGACGGCATTACCTTGCTCAAGGAGTGGGTCGCTGAAGACCGGGATCTTTGTCCTATAGTTATGATGTCAGGACATGGCACTGTTGAAACTGCTGTGGAAGCAACGCGTTTGGGCGCTTATGATTTTCTCGAAAAACCTCTCTCATTAGCCAAATTACTTTTAATTGTTGAACGGGCATTAGAAGCGCGCCATCTTCAAAAAGAAAATGCAGGTTTAAAAAAGAAATTGTTGGAGTACGTCGAACCAGTAGGTAAAAGTGCTGTAATTGAAAGAACCAAGGATCAGCTCAAAAGGTTGGCGCAACACGACACAAGAGTATTGTTTGTTGGTGAGGCGGGGGCAGGTAAGGAGTTGTTTGCTCATTACCTGCATGTTAACAGCAATCGCCGTGATGGCCCGTTTATTACCGTTGCGGTTGGTAGCATTGCGCAAGAAAATTCAGCGATTGAATTTTTTGGCAAGGAGGTAGACGATACTATTTACCCTGGTTTGCTTGAAAAAGCACATGGTGGAACATTATTTTTGGGCGAAATCAATGATATGGATGAGGCGACCCAGTTAAAATTACTTAGCGCCTTGGAATCGAGTTCATTTCTACGCGTGGGCGGTGCAGAATCTGTTCATGTGGATGTAAAAGTGGTTGCATCAACAACGATTGGGTTGGAAGAAGAGGTTAAAGCTGGTCGATTTCGTAATGATCTTTTTTTTCTGTTGAATGAGGTGGAGATAGAAATTGCACCTTTACGCGACCATAATCAAGATATTCCTGCTTTGCTCAATTTTTATGTAGATTACTTTGTGGAGCATGAAAAATTACCCTTCAGAAAATTCTCCATGGCTGCCCAGAATTTCTTGCGTAATTATTCATGGCCAGGAAATGTAAGAGAGTTGAAAAATCTTGTTCAACGTTTAATGATCCTGGGTGCGGGGAGTGAGATAGAGCAAGAAGAGGTTAGAAGTGCAATAGGAAATATTGTTGAAAACAATATTTCCGCTTCGATTCCTGAGTTTTTTAATTTACCGCTAAAAGAGGCCAGGGAGCAATTTGAGAAGGCGTATCTGGAGTATCATTTCGAAAAAAATGCTGGTAGTGTGGCAAAGCTTGCTGCAGCCATTGGCATGGAACGTACACATTTGTATCGTAAGTTGCACACACTGAATATTAAACTTTAATTGTTAGCCGATTTTGTGGTATCAATTAACTTTTTATCAGAAACAAAAGCAAATTAAAGTTGAAGTTATCCAGTATTTTGAGTATTATTACTGGCTAATCTTTTCACAAAGCGATTCAAAGACAAGAGACATAATGAAAACATTTAGCGCGAAACCCGTTGAAGTTAAACGCGATTGGTATGTAATTGATGCGGAAGGCAAAACTTTAGGAAGGCTTGCCAGTGAAGTGGCGCATCGACTTCGTGGTAAACATAAGCCAGAATATACTCCACATGTAGATACCGGGGATTATATCATTGTGATTAATGCTGAAAAAATTGGTGTTACTGGCAACAAAGAGCAAGATAAAATGTATTATCGGCATACGGGCTATGTAGGTAATTTAAAGTCTGTTAATCTTGGTAAACTGAGACAAACCTTTCCTGATCGCATCATCAACAATGCAGTAAAAGGCATGTTGCCGAAGAATCCATTAGGTCGAGCCATGTTCAAAAAATTGAAAGTGTATGCTGGCCCTAAGCACAATCATCAGGCACAGCAGCCTAAAGTTTTGGAAATCTAAAATATACATAGGTTAAATCACATGGCAGAAGCTCAATATTACGGAACAGGGCGTCGTAAAAGCGCTATAGCGCGTGTTTACGCAAAAATGGGAACTGGGAAAATTGTTATCAATAACAAGCCCATTGAAGATTATTTTGGTCGAAAGACTGACCAAATGATTGCTCGTCAAGCGTTAGAATGTGTCGAAATGACTGATAAGCTTGATGTGAATATTAAAGTCTTAGGTGGTGGCCCTTCAGGTCAAGCTGGTGCGATACGTCATGGTATGGCCAGGGCTTTAATGGTATTTGATGAGGCGCTGCGGCCAGCACTAAGAAAAGCTGGTTTCGTTACGCGTGATGCGCGCCAAGTTGAGCGTAAAAAGATTGGTTTACATAAGGCAAGAAAACGTCCTCAGTACTCAAAACGTTAAATTTCTTATTGTTATATCTTGAAAAAAAGGGCTATGGTTGATAACCATAGCCCTTTTTTGTGTCTGAAATTATAGCCTCTGTATGTGACAAAAGATCCTACGAAACCTATATAGAGATAAGTTATTGAAACTACAAGGTACGCGTAAAGATAACTTTGGCATATGAGAATGTGTTCAGATAGAGTGTGCTAGTTTTTGTGAAGGGCGAGAGGCGAAAAATCCCGCACAATAGCAGGCTGTTGGATAGTTTTTCAACGATGCAATTCGCAAAAAAAAATGCTGCAATAAGGGGATATTCTTAATCATACGAGGTATACGTCCATATAGCTCTCTGTCGCTCCCTGCGATAGAATATCATGTAATTCCAATAGCTTATCACCTACTCATCGATCGATTGTTCCACGTACAAAACAAAAAAATACTATGTTCTAAAAGATAATTGGGAAAACGAGGTGAATAAATCAGAACAATCGGGTTTAAAATATCTTGACATTCAATGATGGATGAAAAATCAATTAGTTGGGGTTTTCTGATTATCAAACTCATAGGAAAAAAGTGATTTATCGAAATTATAAAAACCTAACTTACTGATTTTGTAGCCCATAAATTTAAACCCGATTGCCTTGGTGAATAAATAGCAAGGAAATTGATTTTTAGCTGTAAGATAGAAAGAAAATGATTTAATATTAATATGCATTTAATAATGTAAGAAAAGGAGTGCTTTGAAAGGATACTAAAAATAATAATTCTGGATTTAATCACAAGGTAAATATGGAACACTTAAAGCAATATATTTCACTTTGCTGGTTCAAAGGCTCTCTAGATGAAACGCCTGAATCAATACCACTGCTAAAAAAAGCATTGATTTTTTATGTGGTAGGTGGCATTTTTGTAATCACCAACATGACGGGTTTTATAGAAGCAATTATTGAAGTTTTTATTGAAATTTTTCTAATATTTGCTTTTGTTGCCATTGTGCTTTTTTTCACCAAGGACTTGACACAGTATTGGAAAGTACTGACATCATTTTTTATATGTCAGGACTTTATTTCAATTTTTGCCTTGCCGCTTTTAATATGGGTTACCGTCACTGATGATAGTTTGGCTTATTATTTATTAGGAGCAGTAATGTTATGGGGAGTAGCCATAATCGCTTATATAAATAATCAGATCATCAGTTTAGGTTCTTTTCCGAGCTTTTTACTATCATTAACTTTCTTTTTAGGCGTCTATGGCGGGGGGTTTATTTTAATGTTGTTAGTGGCATAATCAGAGTTTTGTTGGTTTTTGGCTGGCACATAGGGTATAGGCATAGGTGCTGTTTAAGATCACAGGATCAATCTTAAGTTTGTTTACGCGAAAATTCTATAATTTTGAACTCTGCTTATTAGTTACGTAAGAACTAATCTCCTATTGAGGGGACTTGCGAAAGATTTACCTGATTACCAATAAGCTTCAGCCAATTTCAACAGTCGCGTTGGCATGGGTGGTGTTTGAACTGCCGCATGCGTCAATCGCCGCACTAATTTATCCAGTTTAAATCGTCGATTAAATCGATACTCGAATTCTGCTAGATAGCGAGGTAAATGTTTGGGGCGAATGGCATGATAAGTACCCTGCATCGCCGTTTTTACATTACCAAGTACGGTATTGACCCAATAAAATGCCAATATTTCTACACTGTCAGCATCCCCTCCCGTTATGATAGATTCGTGGGCAATACCCACTTCCTTA
>JALXCS010000146.1 GCA_026990815.1 Methylomonas sp.
TAAGCTAACAGGACAATCTGGCCATCCAGTTGTTACTGCTATGGAAGCCCGTGCAAACCAATATAATTTTCCTATCGTAGGTCGACTGGTTGGAATGTTTCTGGAAACGATGGCTAAAACCATCAACACCAAACGGATATTTGAATTTGGTAGTGGTTTTGGTTATTCAGCCTTTTGGTTTGCCCGCGCCATTGACAAGAATGGAACTCTCATCTGTACTGATACAGAGCTGGAAAATCAACAACTGGCCGAACAATATCTAAACCAGGCAGGATTATGGTCGCAAGTAGATTTCCAAATAGGATATGCCCAGCAAATTTTTGAAGGTACTGAAGGAGATTTTGACATCTGTTATAACGATGTTGACAAAGGTGATTATCCCGAAGTGTGGCTTATGGCACGCGGTCGAATCCGCCCAGGAGGCTTGTATATTGCCGACAATGTTCTTTGGCACGGAAGGGTTGCTATTGAAAACCCGGTCGATATTGTACCCGGATGGACTGAAGCAATTCTTGAGCACAACCGGTTGATTTTTGAAGATCCTGACTTTGATGCGTTCATCAATCCGATTCGCGACGGGGTGATCATTGCCCGCAGGAAATAATAGATTTTATGGCCGCTACAGAATTAAATACAATCCAATCTCAATCGATAGCATCAATTCATATTTTTATTCAGCAGGGACAATAAACAGCTATAACTGTAGGTATAGGCCTGTTCAGCAGAGCTTTCTCTAGGACCGGCTACATTCAATGTGGCGATTACAAAATCAACAAGAAACATTTGAATTCTTTCTGCGGCTCTGGTCACTGATAATTCTGTGGCATCAATGAGCAGATATGGCTTTTTCCATTCGACACAAAACCGAAGGGTTTCTGCTGTTCCAGCTTCAGGATAAACGAAATAAATAATCAGTGTGCCATCCCCAGCAAGTACATTACATAATGTTCTCTGTCGGTAATCTCCTCCTGGCAATTCAGTCAGTGGATATTTATCTGGAATAATGCCATCCTCAGCCTGCCGACCTTCAGGACACCAGCCGCCACAAGATAACCCGTTTAATAATGCTGCATCCAAAGCCCCTCTGTCCACACCTGTTTGACCTCCGGATATTATTTTTAATAGTTGAAAATCGTTCATCTTTCTAATTCTCGTCAAAGTATTATAAAACCTGACCTGGTATTAAATTAAAAAGTGTCTTGGAATCATAATTAATTTTCTAATAAACAAATCGACAAAGCTTTGATAGCCGAATACAATTTAAGTGATTAGGAGCCTACTCTAGAACAATGACTGATTTATTACAGCGAAATTATTAGTGAATCTACAAAATAACAAAAAACCGGAAAATAAGTATCATGAGGAATTACCCGAAGATCACGATGACCCATTAATTCAGTTTCTGCATAAAACCATCAGGACAGCGGCCAAAGTATTGGCTATTTTGATGACTTTTGTAATTGTTTGGGGTGTTGGTGATGTAATTTTTGTGCTTTATCAACGCATGCTGACTCCACCAAAGTATCTTCTCAATATTTCGGATATTTTAGCCACCTTCAGTGCTTTTTTAGCAGTTCTGATTGCCATAGAAATTTTTACCAATATCACTCTTTATATCAGAAAAGATGTTTTACCGATAAAACTTGTCGTTGCAACAGCATTAATGGCCATTTCACGAAAAGTTATTGTTTTCGATTTTAAGGAATTAACGCCGATGTATATTCTTGCAACAGCAGCCGTTGTTTTAGCATTAGGAATCACACATTGGCTGCTAACTTTAAAGAAGAAATAAACATCATTTCGAGAAAACCTTTATACACGACAAAAAATTTACCCTCTTGAACATTAAAAAGGTACGTAATTGAAATAAAAAAACACATATATGAATTGGATGAGCAGTGACCGCAATCCGACATGTGTCATATAGCTGAGTCTAGTCCATGGCGGAATGTACGCCATTTTTCTGCTCTACAAACTAGAAAAAGATCAGATAAAAAATTCCACCGAATAAAATATATTTAACGATGTAGTAAAAAGTTTTATTTTTGCTTTTGAGCCATTTTCCCACACGCCTGATCTGATATAAATAAAAAAACGCTTTATTTAGAAAACCAAGTTTTTCTCCTTCCATGTTTTTTGCTGAAGCCAAAGTAATTACGAAACGCCCAAAAATACGATTAAACCATTTGGCGAAAGGATTATTCATTGGCCTTTCAACATCACAGAAAAAAATCAGGCGGTCTGTTTCAGTATTGTTTTCGGCATGATGCAAATAAGTCTCATCGAAAAGCACATCTGCGCCATCACGCCAGGAATAAACTTCATTATCAACTTCAATAAAGCATTCGTCAGAATTAGGGGTAAACAGTCCCAGATGATAACGCAATGAACCCGCGTAAGGATCACGATGCCGAACCAGGCAACTTCCGGGTGGTAACAGTGTAAACATTGCAGCCTTGATGGATGGGCACTGTTTTATCAATTCTACGGTTTTCGGGCATAATGTCTGAGCCGAAGGGAAATACTGTCCTTTGTACCATTTCAGATAAAACCGCTTCCAGCCAGTCCTGAAAAATGAGTTAAACGCAATATCATCTAATTTTTCAGATTTACTGACATGCCCGGCTTCATATAGCTTTTTTGCTTCATCACGAATGATTTCCCAATTTTCCCTAAAAACATGCAACTCTGGAAAGCCCTTGATATCTAAATAAGGCTTATTAGGCACCTTGGAAAACAAGTACATAACACAGTTTACCGGGGCCATAAACGTAGAGTGGTCTGTTAACTGGCGGAAAAAGCCATGACGGGCTTTACCTCTGAAATGAACATAAGTCCCACTCAAAATTAAAACCACTATAAAAAACAAACTGGTAGCTGACATTTATTCATACCACAATTCAGATAGAACAATTTGCCTTGGGCTGATTAAGTCCAAGTGATTGAAGTAGTTTAAATTCTAAAAAAAAACACTAGTTAGCGCAAGAATTTAAGAAGGTAACGAAAATAAAAAATAAATTACAGTTTCAATATTTGGTAGTGAACAAGTTAAAAGGAGGATTTAAACTTCATTAGAATAATTCGAGCAGAAATCTAAGTTTCTTAGAGAAGCAAATATTTTGTTGGCTTCTCAGAGTTATTTACTAGATGTCTTATACTCATATCCTCCACCGCCGGGAGTACATACCACCAAAACATCTCCTGAATTCATTTCAATTTTGTCAGTTGATTTCAGAGTAATACACGAACGGTTTAGATATCTTTCAACCCATGCCTTGCCAGTCTGTCCAGGCTCACCTCCTTTTAGGCCAAAAGGAGGAATTCGATGATGGTTAGCCAGAATTGCCGCTGTCATCGGTTTTAAAAAACGAATTCGTCTTTCAACTCCATCGCCGCCATGCCATTTCCCTTCCCCACCAGAACCCTTGCGTATGGAAAATGAATCAAGTAAAACCGGAAAACGCCATTCCAGAACTTCCGGATCAGTCAAACGGCTATTGGTCATGTGGGTATGAACCGCCGAAGCGCCATTAAATCCTGCACCTGCACCTGCGCCGCCACAGATGGTTTCATAATATTGATATTTTTCATTTCCAAAAGTAATATTGTTCATGGTGCCCTGCGATCCGGCCATAATCTCTAATGCACCATATAAAGTATCGACTATACATTGACTCACTTCAACATTCCCTGCTACAACCGCTGCTGGATAAACGGGACTTAATAAAGAACCCTCCGGCACAATTAATTTCAAAGGGCGCATGCAACCTTCGTTCATCGGAATATTCATATCCACGAGGGTACGAAACACATAAAGTACAGCTGCACGGGTGATGGAATAAGGGGCATTAAAATTCCCCGTATGTTGCGGACTGGTCCCAGAGAAATCAATGGTAGCCGAGCGCATTTTTCGATCTATTTCGATGCTTACCCGTATTTCACAGCCATTATCCATTTCCTGAACATAATCACCATCCGCCAGAACATCAAGAACCTGACGCACTTGTTCTTCTGCATTATTCTGGACATGTTTCATATAAGCCAAGATCACATCTAGACCAAAGTGCTGGACAGATTTTTGCAGCTCCTGAACACCTTTTTCATTAGCTGCTAATTGTGCTTTCAAGTCAGCCAAATTCTGTACCGTATTTCTGGAAGGATACCTACAATCAGTTAGCAAAGTAATAATTTCCTGCTCCAACAAACAGCCCTGTTTGAGCAATTGGAAATCATCAATTAGTACCCCTTCTTCATCGATAGTCAGACTATCAGGGGGCATTGAACCGGGTGTTTTTCCACCAATGTCAGCATGGTGGCCACGACTAGCCACATAGAATAAAACTTTCTGCTTGTCATAATCAAAAACTGGAGTCATAACAGTAATGTCGGGTAAATGGGTTCCACCGTTGAATGGATCATTCAGCATATAGGCATCACCTGGTTGTATGGTACCTTTTCTTCGAGCAATAATAGTTTTAACAGACTCTGCCATTGAACCAAGATGAACAGGAACATGTGGGGCATTGGCTACCAGATTACCGTCAGGGTCAAAAATCGCACAGGAAAAATCCAATCGTTCTTTAATATTGGCTGAATAGGCGGTATTTTGAAGGGTTATGCCCATTTGTTCAGCAATGGACATGAACAGGTTATTGAAAATCTCTAACATAACCGGATCTACCGTGGTGCCAGCAGCATACTGAACAGGTAACTTTTCAATCCGTTCTAAAATTATATAATTTTTGCCAGTGACTGTTGCCTGCCAGCCAGGTTCGATAACTATCGTTGATATTGATTCATTGATGATAGCAGGACCATTCAATTGATGTCCCGGTTTTAAAGTATTGCGCTCATAAATGGGAGTATTATAAAAACAACCTGCCATGAAAATCTTAAGCTTTTCCAAAGGTTCTGGAGTCGTACTGACAAAATTTATTGGTTCAGATTCTTTCAGAGAATTATCATTGCTGGCAATGACTTCAACAGAAACAGCTTCAATAACAAGATTCTTCTCAACTGCAATAAAACCAAATTGCTTTTGATGTTGATCTTCAAATTGCTGTTTGATTTGCATCAACGAACCAAAATTTACCAACAATGCAGTATCAGTCCCTTCATATTTGATATGAACCTTCTTGATTGACTGGAAATCGTCTAACGGCAACTGTTGTGCAGCCAATTCCTCCTTGCATTCGTCTTCAAGGATGTTCAAAACCCAGGTAATTCGGTTGAGTTGGTTTTCATCTAATATCAATTCTACAGATTGTTCGCGCATCGCAGAAATATCGGCTAGTCCTATTCCGTATGCAGATAACACTCCAGCCAAAGGGTGAAGTAAAACCTTAGTGATTCCTAACGCATCGGCAACCAGACAGGCATGTTGACCGCCTGCGCCGCCAAAACAATTCAATACATATTGAGTCACATCGTAACCTCGTTGCACCGATATCTTTTTGACAGCATTCGCCATACAATCCACAGCAATACGCAAAAAACCTTCGGCTACTTCATAAGGATTACGGTTAACGCCAGTTACATCAGCTATTTCATTAGCCATTTGAATAAAAGCATGCTTGACAACTTCGTCATCCAGCGTCTCATCACTATTCGGGCCAAACACTCTGGGGAAATAATGAACTTGAATCTTTCCCAGCATCACATTACAATCCGTTACCGTCAAAGGCCCACCGCGGCGATAACAAGCAGGACCAGGATTTGCTCCAGCTGAATCGGGCCCTACCTGATATCTCCCAGCATTAAAACGTAAAATGGAACCACCACCTGCTGCAACAGTATGAATTTTCATCATTGGCACTCGCATGCGTACCCCTGCGACAGTGGTTTCAAAACTTCGCTCAAACTCACCATTGAAATGATTGACATCAGTAGAAGTACCCCCCATATCAAAACCGATAACTTTATCGAAACCAGCCAATTGGCCAGTTCTCGCGCAAGCAACTACTCCACCGGCAGGACCAGATAAAATAGCATCTTTACCTTGAAAAAAATGTGCATCAGTCAAACCACCGTTCGACTTCATGAACAGAATTTTACTATTTCCCAACTCCCCCGCCACTTGCTGCACATAGCGTTTTAATATTGGAGACAAATAAGCATCCACCACGCAAGTATCACCGCGACCAATTAGCTTCATCATCGGACTGACCTGATGAGAAATGCTGATCTGATTAAATCCGATTTCATCGGCCAGAGCAGCAAGCATTTGTTCATGCTGCGAAAAGCGATAACCATGCATCAACACGATTGCACAGGAACGAAAGCCTTTCTGATAGCACGACTGCAACTGGCTCCGTACTGTTTCAAGATTCAGGGGTTCAATCACCACGCCATCAGCTGCAATCCTTTCATCAACCTCAATAACCTGTTGATAAAGCGGTTCAGGCAAAATAATTTCCCGGGCGAAAATATTTGGCCGCGCCTGATACCCAATCTGCAATGCATTTCTAAAACCACGGGTAATTAATAATACAACCGGCTCACCTTTTCGTTCCAATAAAGCATTAGTAGCGACTGTAGTTCCCATTTTGACAACTGCGACCTGTTCACTAGGAATCCGCTCATGACTTGCAAGCCCCAGCACCTGACGAATCCCTTGTAAGGCTGCATCCCGGTAATGCTCCAGGTTTTCAGAAAGCAATTTGCGGGTAACAAGATTTCCATCCGAATCCCTGGCTACGATATCAGTAAAAGTACCACCGCGGTCAATCCAGAATTGCCATGCTTTTTGGTTTGTTGATTGAACCACTTTTTTTCAGCAAAACTAAGGAGCAATTGACACTGAACTGTCAGAAATATTAACAACAGCAGCCAACACCGCTTGCACAACTTTTCTTGCAAATTCAAAATCAAGTGTTTCTGGTGTATCAGTACTTTTATGATAGTTTGGGTTTCTGAAATTGGCAGTATCGGTAATCATCATTGCTGGGAACCCTAAGTCCCAAAATGACGCATGATCACTCCGCCGAGTATTGGCAAAACAGGTGCCTTTATCAGCAACTTTTGCCGTTACAATTTTGAGTGAGCGAACAAATCTTTGTGTCGCATTTGTAAATACCTCCACCATTTTTTCAGAACCTGTATTTGCAACTATGCCAATATAGTCACCCAGTTTTTCATTTTCTGGATTAACATCCAGGCAATTTTTTATGTTGGCGAAGGCTACCTGACACCCGGATATTTTGCATGTATAGGCAATCATTTCAAGCGAAATCATGCCGATAACACTGGCTCGCTGGGCTTTTTTTAATCTTTGTCCATAGGATTTGCTCCCTAACAGTCCATTTTCCTCGTTATCAAAGGCAACAAAATGAACAGTCGCTGCTCTCGAGTGTTTTTTCAGGATGCGCGCTATTTCCAGCATCCCGGCAACAGCACTGGCATTATCATCCGCACCAAATGACCCAGGCACAGAATCATAATGTGCACCAACGACAAAAATACGATTTGGGGTAAGCTCCCCTTTTAATTGCGCGACAATATTTCGATTGATTTTTCCCTGTATGGTTTTCTCAATGACTTTAACAGCATAGCCAAAACTTTCTAATTGAGTCTTTATATGATTTAACGCATTAGTTTTTTGCTCATCGTCAAATCGTTCTGATTTAGCCAGCGCCGAAATATTTTTCTTGATATTTTCAACACTGACCTGATTAACAAGCTCATCAATTTTCTGGTGCTGGGCTTGGGCACAAACATCTTGGGCCTTAACAAAAAATGTAATACTCAGCATAGCTAAAAATAAAAAATGGAGTTTATTTGTCACAAAATTACCTTTTCTGTCATCTAAGTTACAACAACATGCTTCCCGTTTGCCCTAATTATCAGTGCTATCCATCAACGAACAACACGACTAACAAGCTCTCTGTAGGTTCCTATAAGCTGTTCTTTAATAATCTCTGGCATAAAATCTTTTGCTGATAGCCATGCTTGTTTCCGCATTCTATTTAATCTATGAGGATCATTGACAAGATTAGAAATTGACGAAGCCATTTCCTCGGGTGTTGAAACTAATATGCCATTTTTATTATCGATAATAATATCGTTTTGCCCTGGACCATGCACGGCAATAACTGGTGTAGAACATGCCATCGCTTCTGCAAGAACCAAACCTTGTGTATCTGTTATTGATGAAAATAAAAACAAATCTGCCTGTTTGTAAAAATTTATTAGTTGCGCTTGAGGCGGTTTCACTACAAATTGTATCTGCTGCGGCGATAATTTAAGATGCTGATAAGCATAATTTCGGAGATTTTCATATTCAATACCATAACCAACCAGAGTGAGGACAATACCATCCTTCAACAACTGACAAGCATCTAAAATAAACTGGATATTTTTCTCCCTGGTAAAACGTCCTACGGTCAATAATTTTATTGCCCTTGTCGATGTGTAATCACCCGGGATGAAAGATAAATTGCAATAACAAGACTGCAATGGACTGGGAATACAAACCAGCCTGGCTGTTATTCTTTGCCTGACAAGATAATTAGCAATACTTTGGCCGGGAACTATAATTCCATCTACTTTGGTGCAAAATTTTCTGACCAGTTTTACGATTAACGTTTTGGAGAGACTAACTGGCAATGGTACATAATGCGCATACTCCTCATAGAGTGTGTGGTAAGTAAATATCACTGGAATCCCGAATTGACGCGCCACTTCCAGAGCCTTAACACCAAGCAGAAAGGGATGGTGAACATGGATAATATCTGGATTAATGTTACGGATAATCCTCGTCAACTGTGTCACCATAAACCAGGGAATAGCATAATGTTTTTGCTGGCGCTTGAATTTTATCGGTGTCTGAATCCGAATTACATGAGCTGGATCATCATGCATGTCAGCCAAAAAATCAAGAGTTATCAGCCTCACAAAATGCTGATCTTTTTGTAATGCTGCAATCTGGGCATTAATGGAACTGACCACCCCGCCTCTATAAGGCGTGTAGTTATTACTTATCAGTGCAATTCGTAATTTTTTATTACCTTTATCCACAAATTATTGTTCCCGCAACACATGCCAAATAGTACGAACATTTGATTTTAATTTTTTCAATGTCAAGGTAATAGCGAGTTCTTCAATGGCGGCCAATGCATAAATAAAAACGGCAATATGAAATGGCCAGGCGATATCAGCAAGAAATAGCGGGTATAAAGACAAACCAATTGATGCTGCGGCAATTTTGACACCCCAGGTATGATAGCTCGGATAGCTATCAAATTTAATGCTAGCCGCTGTTGCCGGAATCAGAAAGCAAGCCAGAATAATATAAAGATAGAAATCTTCACGATGAACAATTTCGGGCCAAAGCCACCAACTGCCAAAGCCTATCGTGATATATGTCAGCAAATCAGCCCAGCTATCCAGCATTACCCCAAACTGAGACATTTGCCCGGTAAAACGCGCTACAACCCCATCTACCAGGTCAGAAAAAAATGCAATCGCCAAGACTCCCATAAAAGCCACACCATACCCGTGCCATGCCAACCACAACATAACCGGGGCAGTAATAAAGCGAGTGCCGGTAATCAAATTGGGTAGGGTTAAGTGAGGATGAATATCTGTCAATCTCATAATTTTGAATGGTTTTCCATAATAATTGATGATGGAAGTTTGACAACTCTTTTGTCTGTTTGTTCTTGTTCATGCAAGCTATTCAAATGCCCAAACTGTTGCAGAATTTTCTCTGATGCTCTTCGATAAGATGAATTATTTAATTTGACCCAGAGATTGGTCACAAAATAACCATAAGGCATTTTTGGCCCATCATCAGCAAAAGGAATTTGATAGAAAGGAATTCCGGCATTCTGATGATGACCGATATGATTCGACAGCCCAATTAACGCGTATTCTGTAAAACAGGACTGATTGACCCAAGCCAGAATATTTTTTGCCTTGCCCTTTTGTAAACCCCAATGTTGATAGTAATTGATTGTTTCAAGTAAACGAATGCCGGCCAACGCCTGGTAAAGAAAAATAAAAGCCGCAGCCCAACCGAAAAAAAACAAAATTAACAAAATCAACATAAATTCGATTATGAGTCCAACCAATACTCTGTTAGCTAGCATTCGCCGATGAAATAGTGGTTTACTGCTGAACCCCAGCCTGTTTGACTCGGAATCCCAGGCATAGATAAAATGGTCAACAAATATTCGTTGCCAATAGCGCTTGAAGCTTTCCCCCATAACAGCAGTTGCAATATCATCAGGTGTTGCAACCCGCTGATGATGACCACGCAAATGAGCCAGCGCAAAATGGTCATAGCAAACACTGTATAGTAAACATCGGCCCAAGATACGCTGTATTCTTCGGGGCCGATGGATCAGTTCATGAGCCACAATGAATGCAGAACTGCCAGAAGTTGTCCCCACCAATATCCGCATCACAATTAAATTAACAAATGAGGTAACCATGTCACCGGGTGAATTCCACTGGAATTGACTGGCATCGATGACAAGCAAACTGATAATCAAAAACTGGAAAAATGCCAGGACATATAAAATACCATCGTAATACCAACTGGAGACGATATGTTTTACCTGATAGGGATTGATTCGAGGACTCAACCAATCAATAACAATCAAAAGCCAAAGTGGAATTGTCCAGACAAGCGCAGTTCCCGAATCATGAGGCGCCGAAAGTAAAAACCCGACGACACACATTGGAAAAATAAAACTGGTTAAATACTTCAAATGGTCAAACATCGCCGACCTCGTATTTACCCTCAAAGTTCAAGAGAATTTTGTAATTCCAGGCTAAATTATTCTTTAGCTGATTTCTATTGACTTGGAAGATAATGAATTGTAATTATTGTTATAAAACTCTAATATCTATTTGGTCTAAAAAATTTATGAATCAGGTACCTGATTGGCAAGCTCAGTTTAAACCGTGTACCGACAAATCTTAATGATGCATAACCACTATAAATTCGCTGCCATTGCATGTCCAGTATTGCATAATCACCCGTGCGGTGTAAAACATCATCCATATAAATCTGAATCGCTTTTTTGGCTAAAAAAGTATGCCCGGAGGCAATATTATCAATTGAAATATGAATGCTGGCAATTTTGGGATTGATCCCCCAATATTTCCATTCATCAACCAGTCGCATATAATCCTTGCCTAAGCCGCTTACCTCAATCGCCATATTCAGACCAAGCAATTCAGGTAAAAATTCGGTCGTATGACTGGATAAAGCCAGCATATAAACAGGCAAATCAAAAGCACTATTGATAAAACCATGATATTCAATAAAATCCTCACTGTCCGCAGGAGGCAGGTTAATTGATAGGCTATTCAATAATTGCCGGAATATAAAGGGATGATTTTGCTGCAATTTGCCATTACCGATTTCATCACAATAAATTTCAAATAATAGATCAGAAATGTCCGGATAATCATGCTGCAAAAATATACTATTTTGCAGCCAACAGCCATCAATCAGAATCATCGGAGCGATTTGTTCTATTCCCCAGATATAGGCTTCTTTGGATATTTTCGGTTTTCCTTGCAAGGGCTTGTAAGCGTTTATTTCACACTGATAATCCTGGTCTATCCAGGATTCAAATTGTTCATGTCTATAATGTTTGAACGGCAATGAATTGAAAAATCTGCACCATTGCAAAAGTCTTGCTACCCTTTTTTTTGCTTCCGGCAGCACATCTGGATATAAATCAGCATTGACCAGATAATAGTAGAGCTTTCTGTTACTTAAGCCAGAATAAGTATTTGCAGGAAAATCATGTATTCCATGTTTGATAAAACCTGTTTTTTGCTGTTGCTCAATAGTATTAGTCGGTATTTTAGATACTCCATTTTGTAGCCAATCTTTGACAATCTGCAATTCAGATTCATTAAGCACCCCAAACATTGGCCCTTGAAATTCAAATAATGTCAATAATCGACTTTCCATCGGATTGTTGCTATCAACATATTCGGAATTTTTTAATGCCATAAGAAAATGCTGATTATTTCCGGGCATTCCTTCAAACCAAGGGTCCAAAGACTTACCTTCCAGTTTGATATTCCGGTGATGTCCAATGGCCGCCAGCTTTTTTTTCAGAAACAAATTTGCAATGGCCTGCTGTGGCGTCAACGGAGTTTCCAGCTTCTCGTTAAACTGGTCTCGGCAACGCTGCATTTGTAGTTGATAAAGCCAAAATCCCCTTTGTACCCTTTGCCAAACTGCTGTTTTTTGTTGCGAAAATAAGTCCAGATAATCATTAATACAAACTTGCAAAGCAGGCAATTGGCCTTTAATACATTGCTGGCGCCGCTCAAAAAATGGCAAAGGTAATTGATGATCAGGAAAACACACTTCAATCAGAGTCGGTATTTGACAGTACGCCAGTGTAAAACCAAGGATTTCAGGAAAAAAAATTCTAGGAAAATGCGAAAAAGCAAGCTGAATAGCAGAAAAACTGAACATATTTTCAAGAACTTCAGGATTTGTGCAGTAGGTGTATCGATAGATGAGCGGAATTTTTCCGCCACAGGCCAAAATCAACGAACGACTTAGCGATGGTAAATCACCATATGCTTCCCCTTTATTGACTGTCTGTCGATAGGCCAAGATCAACCGACTGGCAAAGTTGGTTTGGCAACATACAATTTTTGAGATATTTCCCAGCCAGAGAGGTTGTGTCAATAAAATTGCCGCCGATTGATTTACACAATCATACTGGTTCTTGATGTCCCAAAGCTGCTTGTTCAAAGGCGGTATTTCCAAAGCAGATAGAGCTTCTGGCTGGTAATCTGCAACAAACGATGCACGATAATTACTTTCTGCTTCCAATAACCACTGGTCAACAAAATGATAAGCTTGTGGCAATTTCTCAGCATAACTTTCCAGATGACCTAGAAAATATAAAACCTCTCTGCTCGACAAATCTTTATCGTAAAAAAATTGTCTATGTTTCGGAAAATGTTTAGCAAAGCGCGTGGATAATGAAGGATCCCACACATGTTCCCCATCACTCATGGCTCGACTTGCGAATCAAATAATCATTTATGACCAAGGCATCCAGCCCAGTGGTAAAAAAAACGGCAAGCGCATCTTCCAGCGAATGCACCATAGGCTTGCCCATAACGTTAAAACTGGTATTCAACAACATGGGGATTCCAGTTATTTGGAAAAAATTCTGTATCAACTGATAAAAACGTGGATTCCACTGTACTTTAACTGTCTGCAACCGGCCAGTGCCATCAACATGACAGACAGCCGCTATCTTCTGCCGCATTTCATCCTTTATTTTCAGGGTCTTATCCATATATGGTGATTCATGATAATACTCAAAAAAATCTGTGGCATATTCATGCAAAACGGAAGGAGCGAAAGGCCTGAAGCTTTCCCTAAATTTAATGCTTTGGTTAATTTTATCCTTGATTTCCGGCTGTCTGGGATCAGCGAGTATCGAACGATTACCCAAAGCTCTGGGACCATACTCCGCACGACCCTGTATCCAGCCAATCAACTGACCTTCTGCCAGCAATTTAGCCACCGTCTCACAGATGCTTTTGGGTAGATGTTGAATATCCAACGCCTTGTTAAATTGAATCAATTGATTAATTGATTGATCAGAAATTGTCGTTCCAAGATAGGGAGATAGCGCTTGCAGTGGCTTTGAAACTTTTGATTGATGCCGATACAGTGCCAGCCAGGCTGCGCCCAATGCGGTTCCATCATCAGCTGGAGCCGATGGTATAAATACTTTATTAAAACCTGTGCGGTTTTTTATCTGGCCATTGTAAGCAGAATTTAAAGCACAACCGCCACCCAGTACCAAATTTTTTTGCCCCGTAATTTGCTGTAAATGCAATAATAACCTAGTCATCAGTTCAGCAAAAAAGTATTGTCCGGTAAAAGCCAAATCAGCCGCCAGCTCAATAGAATCTTGACTGTTGCGTTTGAATTGCTCCAGTTGCTGCAGACTGGAAAACAAATTTTTTCCTGCATGTTGACAAACAAAGCCATCAACAGAAATCGTTGTTTGCAGCAAATCGTATAATCTGACATTCAACCTCCCATAGGGGGCTAGGCCCATGACTTTCCATTCCTCACCTTTGAGCCAGTCAAATCCGCAAAGTTCGGTAATTTTCATGTAATAAAAACCAATGCTGCCGGTTCCTTTCGACTCAAAAAGGCATTTCAAGCTACCGTTTTGATACTCATAGAATGCCATCGAACCCTGCTCTCCAAAAGAATCAATGACAGCACAAGCGGCTTCGGAAAAAGGACTGCTATAACATGCTGTTGCTGCATGGGTCAGATGGTGAGAAAAATCCGCAAATTCCAACTTACACTCAGGATAGCATTCCCGAATTACCCGCACCAAATTGATACCGGCACTGGCAATCTGGTTTCGTTGGCTGGCGATCATGTGATGCAACTGATAATTATTGAGTGGCGAACGTAATTTTTTGATACCGGTTTTCAAAAGTCCCGGTGCTGTTAAACAACCCAGCGCAGCGACTACGTTTTCATACAAAGGCCGATGCTTTCGCCAGTTAATAGCAATAGTAATCTGATCCGGATGCGGGCAATATCTGGTCAACAACTCTTGCACCCAAAACAAGGGATCTGCCGGACAATGCAAAGCCCGCTTATTTTGCAAATAACGTTCCGTTGCTTCTGCAAACAAAACTTCTCCCTGATTATTGATAATCGCAAGCGCGGGGTCATGATAAGTCACTGACAGGCCTATATAATAACGGGTCATACGGCAATCCCAGAATCTTTGCTGTCTGAACTGGCTTGAAATTCCAGCCATGAAATTTTTTGTGTTTCTGAATAATTGCGTTTTGAAATATTCTTCTGTTGCACCTTGATTTGACCAACAAAATGGGTAAATTGGCTGCACAGGGAAAAATATTCTGACAAAATCGTCATATATCCTGGTGTATACAAGCCACACCGCCGCCGGGCAATTTTCATTGCCTGCGGCAAGAATCGCCAAAAAACCAAGGCATTGTTCCGTGACAAAATCTTAAATAAATACCCAATTTTCCCTGCACCAGAGCGATACTGACTTTGTAAATCAGGATCGATCAATTCCAGATGTCGCATCACTCTTTTGAAATAGGCATCAGGATGATAAATAGCTTTCAGAATGCGCAAGTAATTCAGTTCCGCCTGCTGAACCGAAAAATGATAGGGAATATAATTAATTACACCATCCGAATTATTACCGCTACTGGCCTGAAAAATCCGTCCCTGACTTTGGAGTCGCTTCATTAACCCTGTACATGGCAAGGCATTCAAAAGCCCTGCCATCACAATCGGGGCATTACTGGCGTTAACGAATTCAATAAATCCCCGCACTGATTCATCAGTATCATGATCAAAACCATAGATCATGCCCATCATTACCCCAGCACCGGTTTGTTCGGAAATAAAACGTAATTTCTCGACCAGACTGCGTTCACCGCGAAGATTCTGGCATTTTTTTGTTTCCAGCAATGAGGCTTTATTTGGCGTCTCGACACCATAAAAACCATTGATAAAATGAGCCTTGCGAAACCAGTATCTTAACTCGGCCATAATCGGCGAATTATCTGCCAACCGTAAAGTCAGTTCTGTGTATTTTGGATGATGATAGCCAATGTCCTCACCAATCTGGTACAAATTTTTCAATATTTGCAACGATCTTCTGGGATGACCAATGAAATTATCATCCACGACAAAAACCTGTCCGGTCCAGCCCAACTCCTTCATTTGCCTGAACGATTGTTCTGTATGACGCCAAGGCGTCACTCGGAAAGCCTTGCCAAAACGGGAAGGAATATCACAAAACTCACAACTTTCAGGGCAGCCACGACTAATTTGCACTGCCATATGCACATAGTTTTGCATATTAATAGCAGCGTAATCCGGTTGGAAAAAATCTTCTGGAGAAACAATACCACCTCGATAATATTTTTTGGCTGATCCTGATTTTAACCCCGTCATAAGTTCACCGATAATGCCTTCCACTTCATTTTCCACCAGATGATCTGCCATTGACACCAAAGGTGAATCTGTAGAAATTGCAGTCCCTCCAACAATCAAAACCTTGCCTTTGGCTTTAATTTCCGAGGCAAGTTTCAACATGCTTTTTTCCTGAGCCAACATGCCTCCCATGAAAATATGATCGGCATCAGAAATTAGCTCGGCCAAGGGTCTGGGATCGATATTTCTATCGATCAAAACAATTGATTGGTAATAAGGTTTCAGATGATTGTACAGCCCCATTAACCCCAATGGCGGCAATAACCGCTTGGGCAACCCGAATTCACCGGGCGGGGCATACATTTTCAGGCTTCTGGCATAACTCCAGAAGGTATCCTGAGTATCAAATTCAGGATAAATTAGAACAGCTTGATGGGCGATTTTTATTGTCACAAAAAACCTCCCCGAAAAACTCAGTTAGCCTGGCGGCCAGTGCATTTGTCGACCCCCCAACAAATGCAAATGTAGATGGAAGACTTCCTGCCCTCCCTGACTGTTGCAGTTAATCACAGCCCTGTAGCCATTATCGGCTAACCCTTCCTGTTTTGCCAAAGCTGGGACAACTTGCAATAATCGGGCTGCCAAATCGCTATCATCAAGCTCATTCAAGGTGGCAACATGGACTTTTGGAATAATCAGAATATGGGTTGGCGCCTGGGCATTGATATCGCGAAAGGCCAGTAATTTTTCATCTTCATAGACCACATCCGGCTTGATTTCCCCGATTGCCATTTTGCAAAAAATACATTCTGTCATTTTCCCTCCAAATTTTCTTGTTATTTTGTCATGGTTTTTTAACCTGTAACCAAAACATAGGAAAGCCTGGTTATTTCAGAACCTTCATATTAATCGGGGCTGAAGTCCCTCTTACCCAAGAAATCAATGAAAAAACATTTAATCCATCTCCCGCCGACCATTAAAGGCATGGGATAAAGTTCCGGCATCAATATATTCAAGTTCACCTCCCATGGGTACACCATGAGCAATGCGACTGGCCCTGATTTGATATTTTCGAGCCAACTCTCCTACAAAGTGCGCGGTCGCTTCACCTTCGACCGTCGAATTGGTTGCCAGAATAATCTCTTTCACCGAACCCGATGCCAATTGTTGTTCGAGACCATCCAGCCCCAAGTCTTCAGGTCCAACACCATCAAGCGGTGACAAGCGTCCATGCAAAACAAAATAAACCCCGTTAAATACTGCAGTCTGCTCAACCACCCAAACATCTGAAGGACTCTCGACAATACAGACGGTACTTTGATCTCTGCCGGGATGACTGCAAATGGAACACAGTTTTTCTTCGGTTAAAGTCCGGCATTGCTGGCAGTAATCAATATTATCCAGTGTTTGCAGCAATGTTTTTGCCAGTTGTTCAGCGCCGGAGCGATCCCGCTGTAACAAATGGAATGCCATTCGCTGTGCTGATTTTGGTCCTACCCCAGGTAAACAACATAGCCCTTGGATTAACTGGCCCAACAATCCGGTTCTTTGCATTCGTTTTAACTTGACTTAAAAAGGCATCTTGAAACCGGGAGGTAATGGGATACCGGAGGTTAAATTAGCCATTTTTTCCTGTTTCATTTTGGCAACCTTATGAACTGCATCATTAATGGCTGCAGCTACCAAATCTTCCAGCATATCCTTGTCATCACCAACCAGGGAATCGTCAATACTGATCTTTCTTACTTCACGTTTACCCGTCATCAAAACTTGTACCAAACCACCACCGGATTCTCCCAGAACCTCCATAGCAGCAAGCTCTTCCTGGGCTTTTTGCATATCTTCCTGCATTTTTTGGGCTTGCTGCATTATATTGCCTAATGCATTTTTCATCTTCGTCTCCTAAAAACCTGTCTTTACTCGGAATCGACCGGCTTGATCGTCCCCGGTATTACCCGTGCGTCAAAATGTTCTTTTAATGCCTGAATATTTTCATCATTTTCGACTTCTTCAACAGCCGCTTGTTGTCTCAATTCGCGCCGCTTATTAATTTGCACTGCCGGTGTCTCATTTTCAACCTTTTTTATCTGAATAGCCAGTTTTATTGTATTTCCAGTGTAGATCTGTAGTGCCTGTTGCAATTTCTCTGCGGTTTTGTCGCTTTTTAACTGCCTATGACCAGGGTCAAGAGCCAGAACACACTGTTTCTCATCCAGTTTTTCCAAAAAGCAATTATTTGCCAGTTCCCGGGTCATGCCTCTCAGTTTCATGGCTTTTATCATGACATGCCAGTTATCTGTTTCAGGCTTTTGTGTTTTAATTTCTGGCTGTTGTTTCTGTTCAGTTTTAGATTGCTTTTCCTGTTTATCTGGGCTTTGCTGCCGGACTTTTTCTAGTTGTCGATTGTTTTGCTCCTGAATAATACCGACAGGCCTGAAAGCCAACATACGCAGCATAACCATCTCCAAACCCATGCGTGGATTTGGTGCTAATTCAAGATCAGCTTGACCTTTCAAGGCAATCTGATAATAAAGTTGCACATCCTCGGAACTGATTAAAGCAGCCAATTGTTTCAGGACTTCAATATCTTCATGTTCTTGCAGAATATTTGGAACAGTCTGTACCAAAGCAATCTGATGCAAGCGATATAATAATTGCTGCAATAAATCGGCAAAATCCGGCGTTAACTCCGAAATTTCGTTGATAATATTTAACATTTTTCCGACATCAGTATTACCCAGTGCCAGTAATAAATCTTCGACGGGCTGTTGCGCTACCGTACCCAGCATAGTGCTTACGGTATCGGCAGAAACTTTGCCTGCGCCATAAACTATTGCTTGATCCAGCAAACTTAAGCCATCACGCATGCTGCCATCAGCTGCTCTGGCCAAATGCCCAAGTGCTGACTCTTCAAAATCAATCTGTTCTTGCTCAAGAATCAGCTTCATTTGCTTGATAATCTGATTTGGCAGCAATCGTTTTAAATTAAATTGCAAACACCGGGATAAAATCGTCACCGGAATTTTTTGCGGGTCTGTAGTTGCCAGCAAGAATTTTACATGCGGCGGAGGTTCTTCCAGTGTTTTCAGCAAAGCATTAAAGCTATGGCCTGACAACATATGCACTTCGTCAATTAAATAAACCTTATACTGACCTTGCCCGGGTGCATATTGAACATTATCCAGCAAATCCCGGGTATCTTCGACACGGGTTCTGGAAGCCGCATCCACTTCAATTAAATCCAGAAAGCGGCCTTCTACAAAAGCCTGGCAAACGGAACATTCACCGCAAGGATTGAAATCCTTAAGATTTTCACAATTAATGGCTTTTGCCAGAATCCGGGCAATGGTAGTTTTACCTACACCGCGGGTTCCAGTAAATAAATAGGCATGGTGCAAACGATTATGCTGTAAAGCGTTAATCAACGATTTAACAACATGTTCCTGACCGATAATGGTATTAAAATTCTGTGGACGCCATTTTCTGGCTAGAACCTGATAACTCATTGCAAATGCAATAACAGTTGAAAAGATTGGGCGGATACCGCGCCAGCCACATCCCGGCACACGAATCCGCTGCTACCGTTGCTCCCTTCCGGGCCTGGCGGGGTTTACAGCGTATCGTTGCGAGAGGACCGACACGGTAACCATAAAATCTTCAGCTCGTGCTGAAAGAGCGGAGATTATGCGGTAATCAGAGAAATAGTTCAAGTCAATTTTTTACAAAACTGTAGTTAAAATTTTTTCGGTTTTCAAAACACGCAGATAATCCTCATAACAATCAACATCCCACTGCAAAGGCAGCTCGAAGTAATTAAGTTTTAACTTTTGTATTTTACATTTTGTTGTCGGCAAAACTTCGGAGGTACTCCAGCAAATATCAAAAAATAATTCTGGAGCTGGCGCACTCAAACCAATCAAACTATATCCTCCATCTTCTGTTGGCGCCAGCACCACATCACAACCCCTATCTAAAGCAGATAAGGCAGCGACAAAATCGGAATGATTCAATGACGGGCAATCGCAACCAATTAAAATTACCTGTCGATATTGTTGTAATCCTTCAGTCAAGGCATGATTCATACGGATACCCAAATCTCCTTGGGATTGGGTTTTCAGAGCCAGGGAATATTGATCCCGGCACTCTGTAAAAAATTCATGATCAATATCAGGCGAACACCATAATTGCACATCACATAATTGTGAGTGGCAAATCCTGGCTAAAGTCAACTCTGACAACTGTTGATGAATCTTGGCAGCCCGAACTGCGTCTAATTGTGGCAACAAGCGAGTTTTGACCTTCCCGGGGTCTGGCGCTTTACAAAATACCTGAATAACGGCTTCAGGAAATTTCAACACTTAACAACAAGAACTGGTATCAGCTTTATGTACGCTACCCTTGGTTTCTGCCGCCGGTCTGAGTGTCCCCGGCTGACAACACCAGGGGTTGGGTTTAGGTTCCTTAACCGGTGCAATACCAATAAATTGATTGCCATAGGTATCACCAGTCAACAAACGGTAACTTCTTTCACATACTGCCATTCTTTGACCACGATAATAAACATGACCTTCATCGTCATAAACTTCAGAAAAAGGGCCACGATAGATCACCGCATGACCTTTATCCAGACAGGGTTGGTCCTGCGGTTTAATCGCCGTTATTGTTACCGAACGAAACTCGATATCCTCCACTGTTTGCCAGGGTTCTGCTTCCCATTTATCATAACTTACTGCAATAAACCCGGCATCAATAAATGCCTGCAAAAAATCATGTTCCTGCAGCGCACCGGAAATACAACCGCTCCATAGTTGACTGTCCTCTTTCAAATGCGGCAGCACTGTTTCGTCACTGACAATATCAGAAATAGCAACTCGTCCACCGGGCTTGACGACCCGAAAAATCTCCTGAATCAGCTGCTCTTTATCCTGGTCATGCACCAGATTCAAAACACAATTTGAAACCACTAGGTCAACGCTGTTATCGACAATCAGAGGATTTTCCTGACGCTGCTGCTCCTGCCAGGCG
>JALXCS010000147.1 GCA_026990815.1 Methylomonas sp.
TTTCAAAATATTTTTTTGTTTGAATTAGAACAGGATTTATTGTTAAAGAAAAAGCTTCCTCATTTTGAGCCATTGTCTAAATTTCCATCCGTACGGCGAGATTTGGCATTAGTTGTTGAAGAAAAAGTAACGGCAGAAGCAATTATAAAGTGCATAAAAAGTTGCTCGATTGAAGTGGTCCAAGATGTTGTCATATTTGATGTTTATAGAGGACAAGGTGTTGGAAATGGCCTTAAAAGTATTGCCTTGGGGATGTTTCTTCAAGATAATAAACAAACATTAACAGACGCAAAAATTGATGCTATAGTTACCGAAGTGTTAGATAGTTTAAAAAATCAATTAAGTGCAAGTTTGAGGGATTGAGGTTATGGCTTTAACAAAAGCGGATTTTGCAGAGCGGTTGTTTGATGAATTAGGTTTAAACAAACGCGAAGCAAAAGAGATGGTAGAATTTTTCTTTGAAGAAATTAAAAATTCATTGGAATCTGGAGAGCAGGTAAAAATATCCGGATTTGGTAAATTTGAACTTAGAGACAAGAGCAGTCGTCCAGGACGAAATCCAAAAACCGGTGAAGAGATTCCCATCACTGCTCGACGAGTAGTTACTTTCAGATCAGGTCAAAAATTAAAAGCGCGAGTGGAAGCATATGCTGGAACCAAGTAATAATAACGAACTGCCGGCTATTCCGGCGAAAAGATATTTCACTATTGGTGAAGTGAGTGAGTTATGCGAAATTAAACCGCATGTACTACGTTATTGGGAGCAGGAATTTCCTGAGTTAAAGCCTGTCAAAAGACGTGGCAACAGGCGTTATTATCAGCGTCACGATGTGTTGCTCATCAGGCAGATACGTTCTCTTCTATATGAAAAAGGCTACACTATTGGTGGAGCAAGAGCACATTTAGCCAGTGACGATGTTAAGGAAGATTCAACACGAACCAAGCAAATTATTCACCAAATGGTTGGCGAGCTTGAAGATTTATTGGAAATCTTAAAATAGCTATATATCCTTTAATTCTTTGAAATAATGTGCTATTAACTTTCAAAAGCCATTAAGATTGTAAATTCAACTGATCAGTCGGGGCGTAGCGCAGCTTGGTAGCGCACTACAATGGGGTTGTAGGGGTCGGAGGTTCGAATCCTCTCGCCCCGACCATTTTAAAGCAGTTATTACCATCAAATCCAAATTGTTAATAAGACACATTATTTTTGTGAATTTATAACAGAACATAAATGTAATTAGGAGGAAGATGACCCTAACGTGAATGAAAACAGCCACGTTATATCCTCCTAAATACGCCGCTTTCAACAGAAAGCGGTTTTTTTGCTTCTTCTCCACTTCTTTTTTCTGGTAATTTATCACTTTTCCCAAGGCAATAAATCACTGATAACCAAATAGTATCAAGCCAAAATAATTCATAAATTAATCAATAAAAAGGTGATTAAAATGAATTATGAAGACGATATCAATTACGAAGATATGGACGACCTTGCACTCCCTGATCATATCGAATGGAATAATGATCAGCCTGATGAGTTTACCCTTAATGAATTGCAACTTATTCAATGGTAAATTATTTTTAATAGGATTTTGTTGTTGATTTTTTTCCAAAAGGGGGAGCGACTACCGTGTCAAATCAGCATCCAAAACTTTCCAAACAAAATTGAACAAAAATATAAAATTGTAGTTTAGAATTAAAGTTTTATGTCAAATATCTTTGTTGAAAATAGTAGAAAAGAAAAATGACAAAAAAAGCGCTTAAAAAATAGAACAAAACAAAATCAGGCGGAGCAGCGCTCCGCCTTTTAATTAGTGATT
>JALXCS010000148.1 GCA_026990815.1 Methylomonas sp.
GATGAAGTCTATTTAAATTTGCCACGGCAATTAGTGGCTTAATGAACAAGGCAGCATGATCACTTAAAAAGCCGATTGGACTGTCCAATCGATTGGGGCCATTTCTGTCATTCGTTTATTAAAGTGTTGAAAAAAGAAATGAGGCTAAGAAACTGGATAGTGGCTTAAGAAACAAAACCTCCTTTTTCTCTAAAAAAGAATACTAAGCCGCAATGGCGGTTTTCGGTTACTGTTACTTGTTTGGTAGTTAAAGAGTGTGGAAATTTATGAAAAATGAGGAGTACATTTTAAAGTTTGGTGAGTTTTCAGAAATGAACCAAAAATTGGCTTTTGATGAATTTAGATTTGAAGGTCCTCTGATGCACGTGGGTTCTAAGATTAATTATGAAGACGAAAAAGCGCGCACAGGGGCTGAGCATTTCAGGCAGTTCGTAAAAAAAAAGTTATATGGTAAAAAGGAGATAAAAGGATTAGATATATTTGATGGCCATAATGTTGATATTGTGGCTGATTTATGTGCCGATAATTTATTTTCAGGTGATTTAAATAAGTATCTTGAGTATTTTAAGACTATTATATGTTGGGCGCTTCTAGAGCACGTAGAAAATCCTTTTTGTGCGGCTGAAAACATCACTCGGTTTTTAGTTCCAGGAGGTAAAATTTTTTATGTTGGGCCATGGGTGTGGGGCTATCATCCCTATCCAGATGATTATTGGAGGATCAGTTTTTCTGGCTTAAAAGTACTGTTTCCGAAGATTGAATGGACGGATTGGTGGTATACAGGTACAAATGACAAAGTCGCTTTTAGGGTTAATGAAATTCGTAATGAAAGAAAAGTATTTCAGCTAAAATCAGAATTGACGTCTGAAATTGATACTGTATCAGACAGGTTTATGCCATATTTGAATATTTGCGCAGTTGGTGTGAAGAAAGCTTAATGAGAGGTAGGTTTGCCACTTAAATCCAGGACTTTTTAAGTAATTCAAGATCAATGAATGTAAAACCAGCGTTTATTGCAAAAAAAAGATTATTCCGAAAAAAGGCGCTACAAACATGTGATATGGCTGTGGTCTCATTTCCTAAATCGGGACGCACATGGGTAAGAAATATACTTTCTCAATATTGGTCTGATTTGTATGAGGAAAATGTCGATTATGAATTTGGCTTAACAAGGAAAACGATTACACATTCCGTTAACTATCCTCGTATCTATTTTACTCATAACTATTTTGATTACTTACAGGATGTTGAGGTTTCGCTGCATGAGTTGATGGACGCTAAGTGGCTTATCCATAGTAAACCTGCTTTTTTATTTCGCCATCCTTTAGATGTGACGGTATCATACTTTTATCATAAGAAGTTCCGCGAGAAAATTTTTGGGGGCAGTTTAGAAGAGTTTATATTAAGTCCCGTCTATGGTGTAGAAAGATGTTGTCAATTTATGTTGCAAATGATTAGCTTGTCAGACGATATTCCGAGTTCGTTTAATTTCTCGTATGAAAATCTTAAAGTTCACCCATTAAAGACGTTATGTAATCTATTGAAGTATTGGGAGGTTGATATCAACGAGAACAAACTTGAGAAAGCAGTAAAATTGAGCGCTTTTTCTGAAATGAGAAAAAGAGAAGTTTTGTCCTTGAAAGAGGCTGGAAATAATCAAGTCTTTTCTCGTTTAAGATATGGAAATGATGTAAATTTAGAACCAAATGCAATGAAAGTTCGAAAGGGAATTATTGCGGGCTATAAAGATGAGATTTCAAGTGAATGTTTATGTGCTATTGAAGATTATCCTAGTTTTCAGATATTAATCACAAAACTTTTTAATGAAAACTTACTTTGAAGTTTTGCTTAAGATAGATTTCGACATTTAAAAATGAAATTGAAATTTTTTACCCCAAACTTTAAATTGGCGATAGATTTAGCTCTTCGAGATTTGGAAATCAAATATAAAAGATCGTTTCTTGGTTGGTTGTGGTTGCTACTTACACCACTTTGCTTGCTGGGGATATATACGATAATTTTTGGAAAGGTATTTGGGATAGAGTGGCAAAGCCATGTAACTAACAAATCTGAAAGTGTTGGGTTTAGCTTACCTTTTTTTGTGGGTTTGGCAATATATCTGATGATTTCCGATTTGGTTAATTCTTCGACTTCTTTGTTTGTTAGTAAACGAACTTATGTTGTTAAATCTCCTTTTCCATTATGGGTCTTGTGGTTCGCAAACCTTATTCGTGTCGGCGTCCATGGTGCAGTGGCGCTTCTTCTAGTCATTGGCCTTGCAATAATTCAGCAACGGTTTACTCTAACTGGAGCAGTATGGATGTTTATCAATATTTTGAATATTGCTGTTTTTATGGCGGGACTTTCTCTGCTTCTGGTTTCATTGGGACCCTTTATAGGAGATATTAGTGAGGCAATTCGCTTGTTATTGCGGGTGCTTTTTTATGCTACACCAATTACTTATCCACTCAGTTTGATCGATGAGCCATTTCAAGAATGGATGTGGCTTAATCCGTTAACTAATATGGTTGTACCACTGCGTTCAGCGATTGTATTTGGAGTTCCTGGGTCAATTTGGAAGATTGCTTCTTTTAGTTTGTCATCAATAGTTTTATTTTTTTTGGCCTACTGGGTTTTTTCTCGGGTAAAAGGAGTTGTTTCGGATGTCGTCTGATTTACTTTTAAGTGCAAAAGGAATAAATAAAACATATTCGAGTAGTATGCATCCCATAGCAACACTCAGACATGCTCTTTTTGGTGGAAAAGTCTCAAAAAGAGATGAATATCCGGTATTAAAAAATATAGACCTTGATATTTGTCATGGAGAGACGGTAGGTATCTTAGGCCGCAATGGCGCAGGTAAGACAACCTTATTAGGTATTCTGGGAAATGTAATACAACCGACTTCAGGGAGGGTCGAACGTTATGGTCGCATTGCTACTTTGCTAGGGCTAACCGCTGGATTTAATGTTAATTTTACAGGCCGAGAAAATGCTTACCTTTTTTGTAGTATCCAAGGACTTACTCGGAATGAAACGGATCAGCGCATTGATGCAATTAGTGATTTTGCTGACATTGGTCGGTATTTTGATTTGCCTATCCGCACTTATTCCTCGGGAATGCAAGCGCGACTAGCATTTTCTTGTGCAGTTCATGTTGATGCTGAATTGATTATCATCGATGAGACCCTTGCGGTTGGAGACGCAAATTTTCGAATGAAATGCTATGATAGGATCGGGCAGATGAAACGGGAAGGGCAGACTTTTTTGCTGGTCAGCCATAATCAGAATATGGTCGCAAATTTTTGCACACGTGGAATTGTGCTTGAAGGCGGGGCTAAAATTTTTGATGGCAATACCATGGAAGCAGTTGAAGAATATAAAAGAATTCGTACGGAATCAATGGGAGATTCAGAGTTAGAAGGAAAATTACTCAAGAGAAATGATGGGAAGTCTAAATTACCGAAAGATGTCGTCATTAGAGATATTGAATTGGAAGAGCGTCAGGAAACTGAAGAAGAAGTTGGTGTTATTAGTGCTACTCTTGTTGCGAGACGTGATGTCGGACCAGTGTCAGTAAATTTTGGTATTCGAAATCAACATGGAATTGTTGTGTGCGCTTTAGATGGACTTCAAACCGGTTTTATCATTTCTGGATTGAAAAAAGGAGAACGAAAAAATATAGAAATGCAATTTAGTAAACGCCTTCTTCCTGGGAAATATTATTTCAGTACCACTGTGCATGAGTTAATTGGAGATGTAAAAAAGCCACAAGACTTGAGGCAGAATGCTATGTCGTTTGAAGTATTGTGTGATTCAGCAATGTCGGGTATTGCCGATCTTGGAATGGGGGTTAAATTAGCCGAGGCGAATTCTGAATGACATCATCACAAACGACCTCAAAAAAACCTGGCTCTAAGCGGTTTAATGCTTCTTTACCTTTTTCGCATAAAACTCCTTACGATTCTTTATTCTCAGAGAGAATTCCATTGCTGCAAGCAATGCATCTAGCTGTTGCTAATTGTTTGCGTGAAAGAGATAAGTATTCTTTGAACTTATTAGATCAGATGCATAGCAAGTTAGATCAATTACCTATGTTTCGGGCAGTGGAATGTGGAGTTTATACAGGGAGTAGCTTATTAGCTTGTGTCCAGATAATTCGTGAATATGGGCTGTCTTATTGTTTTCATGGCTTGGATACTTTTACTGGCTTACCGCAATTATCATCAACGGATAAAAAATTATCTCCCGAAAATGCGAAATACAGAAATCAGGTGATGTTTGAAGATACTTCACTTGAATTGGTTGAGGAAAAACTTTCAGAAATTGGAGAAAGAAAGAATGTTATTTTACATCAGGGATTGTTTAATCAGACTTTGCCATCACTACCCGAACAAACTTATCATTTTGTAAATATTGATTGCGATTTATATGAGCCCCATTTGGAGTGTCTTGAATATTTTTATCCGCGTGTAGTGGCTGGAGGGGTCATATTTTTTGATGACTATTATTCAAAAGATTATCCTATGGCTGGGAAAGCAATTGATGCTTTTATGAAAGATAAACCAGAAGATCTTTTCCATCTGAGATATGGAGAGGATGCTACAAATAGAACCAAGGCTTTTATTATCAAATATTGATATTTTTCAGGAGTGGAATGGAGAAGCAGATTAAAATTGATCCTGTTAAAGTATTTATTGCATCTACCCCGGCAGAATGGTTGCCAATGAAAGTATTGGAGTTCTCTATAAAAGAGAAGACGGATTCACCAGTTCAAATATCTGCAATTTATCGATTTAACCGTGCTATTCCAAGGCCTAGAGCTATCGATAATCGTCCAAGAACGCCCTTTTCTTTCCAACGGTTTTTAATTCCAGAGTTATGCGGTTTTTCCGGTAAGGCAATTTATCTTGATGCCGATATGCTGGTGTTTCGTGATATTTCCAAGCTGTGGAATCAACCATTTTTAGGGTGTGATTTACAAACTGTTATGAAAGGGGATAGCAAAAGGTATGAGCAGTTTAGTGTGTTGCTGCTTGACTGTGAAAGATTGCGATGGGATATTGAGGAAATAGTCAATAAACTGGACTCGGGAATGCTAGATTATGCTGGACTGATGTATAAAATGGAAGTTGCTTCAAAAATTGGCCGGGATATACCGTCCGAATGGAATTCACTAGAATCGTATAATCCAAAGGCTACCGCATTAGTTCATTATACAGATATGAACACTCAGCCATGGATATCATTATTTAATCCCCTGGATTATTTATGGATATCTTGTTTACGTAGAGCGATTGCTAAAGGATTTATCTCAGAAAAAGAAATTGAACGCGAAGTGAGCGATAAACATATACGTCCATCTCTTCAAGCGCAACTAGCAACTGATATAGATAACGGTATAAAGTTACCTAGAAATATTAAGGTAATGGATAAAAGGTATAAGGCTCCTTATCACTATCTCAAAGTTAGGTCGAAAAGGCCATGGCAATCAGCATCAAAATGGTTATTAGCAAGCTTTCGCAAAGCTGTTTATAAGTATGCCAAATCTTGAAATTAAAGTGGCTTAGCTAAACAGGATGCATAAATTACAATAACTTACGCAGATGGTGGGATTAGTATGGGTACTTCAAAATTTATATCTGGTTGATCAGTGAAATGGACTAAAAAATTTGACAGCCATTAATATAAATGCGCTTACAGGAAAAACTGAGTTATAGTTAGTTCCCATCCAAAAACTATAACCATTTGAAAAATATAAATAAAGCCTAATTTTAAGGAGTATTTTATTGTGATCTTTGGTATAATTGCATTGCAAGTCATTGATTAACAAGAATGCCAGAAAAAAGCCAAAGAAAAAATGCGAAAAAACAATGCATCCAGGCCAGCCTATTTGACTACTATGTCGAACACGAAATAGGTCAGGAACTCAAATCAATTTCCATGATTTTGGATCAGCACAGAGAAATACTCGATTGGGTAGAATCGGACCTCCAAACCGTCAATTTAAAAGACGAGAGTGGAAGAAAAAGCCTGTCGATAGAATCGGTATTACGCTGTGCCATTCTCAAACAATATCGCGAACTCAGTTATGAAGAGCTGGCATTTACGTTACTGGATTCCTTGTCATGCCAGACATTTGCTCGGCTGGATGCGTTTGCACCCAAGAAATCCACGTTGCACGCTGCTATCAGCAAAATAAAAGACAGCACTTGGGAGCGTATTCATCTGGCCCTGCTGAATCATGCCAAAGAACAAGGTCTGGAAGGGTGTAGCTACATTATGATGTAAGTTAACAATGGACAGCACCATATTGACTGACTTTATCCCAAAACTGCTCCCATCGATTCGAACGCTCCAGGGTTCTCAAGCTGAGGATAATCGATGCCCCTTTTTGACGCCACTTCATTCCCGATTGACACA